>JASFIK010000043.1:0-9404 GCA_050122705.1 Candidatus Omnitrophota bacterium
TAGTGACGCGACATTATCTGCGATTAATAAATGAAGGGCTGCCTTCGCCTGATTTAATTATTATTGACGGCGGTAAGGGGCAGTTGAATATTGTTAAAAATAAACTAGCAGAGTTAGGGGTTAGGTCTTCCGTAATTAGCATTGCTAAGCAGAAGGAAGAGATTTTTATACCCCATCGGCGGGCACCAATTAGACTTAGGTCTAATTCCCCAGCCCTACATCTTATCCAGAGGATACGTGATGAGGCTCACCGCTTTGCCTTGGCCTATCACAGGAAGCTAAGGAATAAGAGGATGCTTCAGGTATGACTCCTTTTGCAAAAAGGGTTTATCGGATAGTATCACAAATTCCCCTCGGTGAAGTGCGCAGCTACAAATGGGTAGCCAATAAGGCAGGTCGCCCAAGTGCAGGGCGTTCAGTCGGGCAAATTTTAAAACATAATCCCTTTCCCTTAATCATCCCTTGCCATCGGGTAGTAAATACTAATGGGGATTTGGGGGGGTACCGCTGGGGCAAAAGAACCAAGCAGAGACTCTTGAAATTAGAGCAGGAGCTCAGAAGGTCAATTTTAACTACTAAAAAAAGTAAAAGATGATATAATATTGATACTTATAACTTAAATCAGCATTAATAGAAAATGGGGGAAGATATGAAGATAAAAGATTATTTGAAGTTGATGGTTGAGAAGAACGCTTCTGATATGTTCTACCGCGCGGGTGGCAATGTGCGCATGCGTATTGATACTCAGGTGGTAAGCGTGGGAGAGGAAATTTTAACTGCTGATGATATGAATGAGGCGCTAAGGGATATGCTCTCCGAAGAGTTAAGGGAATTCTTTCATCGCAAGCTGGATGTGGATTTTGCTTTATATTTACCTGAAGTAGACCGGCGCTTTCGGGTGAGTATTTTTAGGCAACGCAACTGGCCTTCGATTGTAGTAAGAAATATAGTTCCCCTTAAAGGGGGCATGGAGGATCTAAACCTACCTTCTGCTGTACTTAAGCAGCTGGCGTTGGAGACGCGCGGCTTGATTTTGCTTACCGGTAGTATGGGCTCAGGAAAGTCAACTACTATTGCCAGTATGATTGAATATATCAATGCCAATGCCCATAAGCATATCTTAACTGTTGAAGAGCCAATTGAGTTTGTTTTTAAGGATAAGAATTCGGTGATTAATCAACGAGAACTACATCGCGACGTTTCTTCTTATCCAGTAGCTCTTCGGGCATTTACCTTACAGAGTCCAGATGTTATCTACATTGGAAATATCCGCGATTATGAGACAATGTCAGCAGCCATAACCGCCGCCGAGACAGGGGTTTTGGTACTCAGTACCCTACATACAGTCAATGCTCCGCAAAGCGTAGAGAGGATTATTAATTTTTTCCCGCCCTATCAACATGAAGAGATAAGAATTGAACTTTCTACACTCATAAGGGGGATTATTTCTCTGAGGTTAGTTCCTCGTCAGGATTCGCCGGGACGCATTCCTGCTTATGAAATAATGCTGCAAACCCCAACCGTTGCTCGGTTAATCCGCGAAGGAAAGATCTGGGAGATACAGCGCTTTATTGAAGAGGGTGAAATCTTTGGTATGTGTTCATTTAATCAGTCTTTGTTGAGATTAGTTAAGGAAGGCCAGATAAGCCAAGAGCTGGCTATAAACATGGCAGATAATAAAGATGAGTTTGTTCTTAGGTTAAAAGGGATTAAATAAACTTCAAGGAGTAAATTATGTTGGAAGGGATTAGGCAAAGGTTGGATCAGCTTGAAGAGAAACTCATTTACTTACGAGGCTATCTTTGACCTAGATAATAAAAAGCAAAAAATTTCCGGATTATCCGAACAGATGTCAAAGCCCGAGTTTTGGGCAGATAGTCAGAAATCCATCCCGGTTATCAATCAAATCAAATCCCTAAAAGCATCTATTCAGCCGTGGGAAGAACTTTACCAAAAGCATAAGGAATTGATGGAACTTGTCAATATCCTTGATGAGAAGGAAACAGATTTAATTGTCGAGATAGATAAGAATCTGATTCTGCTTTCTGAGGGGATAGCACAATTAGAATTCCGGATTCTCTTAAGCGAGGAATTTGACCATTGCGATGCCATCTTGAGCATCAATGCTGGAGCAGGCGGTACTGAGGCCTGTGATTGGGCGGGGATGCTCTTTCGAATGTACAGCCGCTGGATAGAAAAAAAGGGTTATAAAGTAAAATCCACTGATATGCTTTCAGGAGAAGAGGCTGGGATTAAAAATATTACCCTTATGGTCGAGGGTGATTATGCCTATGGCTATCTCAGATCAGAAAAGGGGGTTCATCGACTGGTTCGCATTTCCCCCTTTGATGCAAATAAGCGCCGACATACCTCTTTTGCCTCGGTTGATGTGATTCCTGAAGTAGAAGAAGAGGTTAAACTCAAATTGGAAGAAAAAGACTTACAAATAGATACCTATCGCTCTTCTGGACCGGGTGGACAGCATATGCAAAAATCTGATTCAGCAGTAAGGATTACTCATTTACCCAGCGGTATTATTGTGCAATGCCAAAATGAGCGTTCACAATATCAGAATAAACAAACTGCTTTAAAAATCCTGAAGGCACGCCTTTACCAATTGCAAAGACAAAAAAAAGAGGAGGAATTTTCTCGAAAACTGGGTGGTAAAAAAGAGAAGATTGAATGGGGAAGCCAGATCCGTTCTTATATAATGCACCCCTATAGTCTGGTAAGAGACCACCGCACAGATTACGAAACAGGCAATGTGGGCGCCGTATTAGATGGAGAAATTGCTGGTTTTATTGAAGCGTATTTAAAAATGAAAAAAGCAAAGTAAAAAACACAATATGTTTAGTTTTATCAAGAATTCAATTTTGGTAAGAAAACAGAAGTCAATCAAGCGCCGGTATCCTAATGTCAATATCGCCCTGCATCCTGATATGCCTTTATCTTCGGCAACCAAGATGGTTGAGCTGGCAATGGTTGTTGATGCGGTGAATAAGCTTGAGCCAAAGATAAACAGCTTAAGTGATTTAGATTTGAAGAGCAAAACTGAGGAATTTTCCCAGCAGGTGATGAGTAAATCCAAGCAGCATCAGTCTGAAATCAAAGAGCTTGAGGAACTACTTTTATCAGCGGCAATCCCTCAAGAAAAAGAAAGGATGCGGGAGAGATTGAAGCTGGCGCAAAATAAGATATTTTCCGATATACTGGTTGAGGCTTTTGCGGTTGTACGCGAGGTGAGCCGTCGCACTATTGGGATGAGGCATTTTGATGTCCAGATTGCCGGTGGGGTTGTGCTGCATGAAGGCAGGATTGCTGAAATGGCAACTGGAGAGGGAAAGACCCTGGTTGCAACCTTACCAGCATATCTGAATGCGCTTATGAAGCGAGGAGTGCATATTGTTACGGTAAATGATTATCTTGCCCGACGCGATGCTGAATGGATGGGCCCAATTTATGAATTTTTAGGTTTAAGTGTGGGGGTAATTCAGCATGACTTGGATGATCAGGCAAGAAAGAAAGCGTACGCTTGTGATATTACCTATGGGACTAATAATGAATTCGGCTTTGATTATCTGCGTGATAATATGAAATATTCTCAGGAAGACTTGGTACAGCGCCCATTTTTTTATGCGATTGTCGATGAGGTTGATTCTATACTTATTGATGAGGCGCGTACACCCTTAATTATTTCTGGTCCGGCTGAGGAATCAACTGAGAAATATTATATCGCGGATAAGATTGTTCCTCGGTTAAAAGGGAGGATAATCTTAGAGCGGGATGAGATTGCCGCAAAATTCAAGGGAGAGGATTTAGCTTCGGGATATGATTATATTTTGGATGAGAAGGCACATACTGCTCACTTGACTGAAGAGGGTGAATCTAAGGCTTGCTCAATGTTGGGAGTGGATAACCTTCACGATATCAAGACAATGGATTGGCGCCATCATATTATTCAGGCCTTGCGTGCGCATGGTCCAAATTTTCGGCGTGATGTAGACTATGTGATTAAAGACGGACAGGTGATTATTGTTGATGAGTTTACCGGTAGACTCATGCCAGGCAGGCGTTGGTCAGATGGATTACATCAAGCGGTAGAGGCAAAAGAGGGTTTAAAGATTGAGCGTGAGAATCAGACCTTAGCCACGGTTACCTTTCAGAATTATTTTCGGATGTATGATAAGCTGGCTGGCATGACCGGAACTGCTTTTTCAGAGGCTCAGGAATTTAAGGCAATCTATCAATTGGATGTAGTGGTTGTTCCTACTAACCGACCGCTTATTCGTTCAAGGTATTCAGATTGTGTTTATAAAACCCAGGAAGAGAAGTTTAGCGCAGTAGTTGAGGAGATTGTCAGTCTATACGATAAGGGTAGACCGGTATTAGTAGGAACCATTTCCATTGAAAAGTCAGAATATCTCTCTGAGATGTTAAAGCGGCGTGGCATATCCCATCAGGTGCTTAATGCCAAATATCATGAGCAGGAGGCGCAGATTGTTGCTCAGGCAGGGAGATACAAATCAGTAACTATTGCTACAAACATGGCAGGCAGGGGAACCGATATTCTTTTAGGAGGCAATCCTGAATATATGGCCAAAAATTTACTAAAGAATAAACAGCCGCCTGCTGATGAGTCTAATTATGAAGGAGAATACAGAAAGATATTAGAAGATTTTAAGAAGGATACTGAGCAGGAGCATGCAAAGGTAGTTGGTTTAGGGGGATTACATGTTTTAGGCACTGAGCGCCATGAAGCACGCAGAATTGATAATCAGTTGCGCGGGCGAGCTGGTCGACAGGGAGATCCTGGCTCTTCGCGATTTTATGTTTCTTTAGAGGATGATTTAATGCGGCTGTTCGGTTCAGAGAGAATGATCGGCATTATGGATAGGCTGGGTCTTGAGAAAGGTCAGGTAATTGAGCATCCCTGGATAAACCGGTCTATTGAGATGGCGCAGAGACGCGTAGAGGAACATAATTTTGAGATTAGAAAACAACTTTTGGAATACGATAATGTAATGAATAAACAGCGTGAGGTAATCTATGCCCAGCGGCATCAGATTCTAACCGGGGATTCGTTCAGCGAGCAGATTTTAGATATGCTACGGGCAGTGATTGAAGGGCACTGCGGTAATTATTTATCAAGAGAAAAGCAGGAAGCTTATGATTTGACTGGCCTGGTAAATACTTTATATCTTAAATTTGGGGTTAAGATAAATGGAGCGGATCTATCTGGCTTATCGCCAGAAAAGATTCAAGAAAAGGCCTTTGAAATTTTAAACCAGGCGTATAAAGAGAAGCAAGAGAGGATTGGGCCTCAGGTAATGCAGCATTTCGAACGTATGGTGCTTTTGCAGATTATTGATAGTAAATGGAAGGATCATCTCTATGCCATGGATGATTTAAGAGAAGGCATTGGTCTACGTGCGATTGGCCAGCGCGACCCATTGATTGAATATAAACGCGAAGCATTTATAATGTTTGACCAGATGATAGCAACCATTCAGGAGGATGCAATTGAGATGCTGTTTAAGATTCAGCCGGTTGCCCAGGAGAGACTTCAGGGTGTATTTAGGGGTGCAGCTCAGGAGTTATTACATCCTGAGGCTTCCCGTTTTAGAAAGACTCCAGAGCAATCTCTAGATAAACCACCTACTGACTCTGATTTATTGCCTCCCGTATCTAAATCTACCTCAACAAAGGCTTATCCCAAGGTAGGTCGCAATGATCCCTGTCCTTGTGGTGCGATTGATGCAAGAACCGGCAGACCCATAAAATATAAGAAGTGCCATGGAAAGTAAATATGCCAATATACGAATATCAATGTAATCAATGCACAGCCAAATTTGAGATGTTAATCAGAGGCAATAATCAAGAAAAGATTGTTTGTCCATATTGTAAAACCACTAGGATCAACCGCTTGATTTCTCGGTTTGCTCATTTCTCTGGTAATACTCAGGGTAATATCACCCCAAGCTCCAGTTGTAGTTCCTGCGCAAGCCACAATTGCTCTACCTGTGGAAGATGAGTTTTCTCATACTTAAAAAAATCGCCTTTGGTATTATTCTTGTTTTAATTAGTGCTGTTTTTTTGATTGTTTCTTTTTTACCCAATGCAAATTTAGAATTATTTGCCTGGTTTGCCTTTGTGCCTTTATTTTTTACCCTGCAAAATAAAACCAAAGCCAAGGCATTTTTAATTTCTTATTTAGCGGGAATTATCTTTTGGTTAGGCACCATCTATTGGTTAATTCATGTAACTTTCGTTGGCTTAATTATTCTGGTTATTTATTTGGCATTATATTTTGGGTTTTTTGGTTTAGCAGTATCGTTAATACGCCCACGCCATAATGCCTTAACCGGTTCACTTATTATTGCTTGTCTTTGGGTGGGATTGGAGTACCTGCGCAGTCATCTGTTTACCGGATTTAGCTGGGCGTTATTAGGGTATTCTCAGTATCTTAATCTGCCGATTATTCAGATTGCTAAAATCACCGGAGTATGGGGCGTTTCCTTTTTAGTGATGTCGATTAACCTATGGATTTATTTGATGCTTAATGCTCGATTTGCGCCTCTGGATAAAAAGCAAAAATTTGCATTACCGATTATTGGTTATGCCTTAGTTCTGGTTTTACTATCTATATCTTTAGGGTATGGTTTCTATGAGTTATACTCAAAATCGCAACTCACTAACCAGCAAACAATTAGGATTTCGGTTATTCAGGGCAATATCCCCCAAGCAATAAAATGGGAAAAATCAGCAAGGGGAGGAATTTTAGGAGAATATCAGCGCCTTTCCCGTTTGGCTGCGGCTGATTCACCGGATTTAGTTATTTGGCCAGAGGCAGCCTTACCTGGGATAATGGAGCAGGATATTTATCTTAAGAGGACATTGCAAGAATTTGTTAGCAATATAGGGATTCCCTTTTTAGTCGGTATAGTGAATTTAGATGACCATAATTATTATAACAGCGCAACCCTGATTTCACAACAGGGTGAATTTATGCAGCGCTATGATAAATTACACCTGGTGCCTTTTGGTGAATATATACCCCTTAAGAGAATATTCGGGTTCTTAGAAACAGTTGTTCCTATTGGAGACTTTAGCCCGGGTAAGGAATATGCAGTTTTTAATTTAGATAAAAGTATGTCTGTTTCGTTAAGCCCATCGAGTAATTTGGCTGATTGGCATTTGGTCAGACCGGAATTTGGGGTACTCATTTGTTTTGAGGATATCTTTCCTCAGCTTTCCCGAAATTTTGTTAGAAAGGGAGCAGATTTTTTGGTTAACATAACCAATGATGCCTGGTTTGGCGATACCTCAAGCCCCTATCAGCATCTGTCAGCCTCGGTTTTTAGAGCCGTAGAGAATGGGGTTTATTTAGTGCGCGCTGCCAATACAGGCATATCCGGATTTATTACACCTGAGGGGCGAATTTACCCGTTGATTAATAAGGCTGCAGGTAAACAGACCTTTATCAGCGGCTATCTTACCCAGGAGATTACTATTTTCCCCAAGAAAAATAGTCTCTACACGCAATGGGGGGATTGGTTTGTTTTGGTTTGTTTGGTTGTTGTGATGTGCGGGGTTTACTTAGCAAATAGTCGCTATCAACAGTGATAATTATGTCAAAAAAATACTTATTTGCATTTTTAATCTTTTTCTTGATCTGCATTATTTCCGCTCTTTATTTTATAGATAAGGTATACTTTCTTTGCCCGATTGAGTATAAAAAGAATATAATTATCAGGAATGATGATTATGGCAAAGGAGATTTTGGTGCTTTACGTTCAGGCGGCCGGCGGCATAAGGGAATCGACCTATATGCTCAGGTTGGTACAGATATCAGGGCAGTGCGCTTTGGCAGGGTAAAAGAAACCGGCTTTCATAAAGGCTTGGGTAATTATGTTGAACTGTATCATCAGGACGACTTAGTAACTATTTATGGCCATCTCCAACAAGTTTTGGTGCGGGAAGGCCAGTGGGTTGCACAAGGCAGGATTGTCGGCAAAACCGGCAAAACCGGCAATGCTAATAATCCCCGTATGCTATCCCATCTTCATTTTGAAATAAGGAAAGATAATATACCAATAGACCCCTTAGGACTTTTAGAAGGAAAATAAGGAGGTGCAGGAATGCTAGAGATGAAAGCAGTCAAAATAAACAAGCCAGAGGAGGTAAATTTAATCTTAGGACAGAGCCATTTTATCAAGACAGTTGAGGATTTATATGAGGTTTTAATCACCAGCAGCACAGGGATTAAATTCGGCCTTGCCTTTTGTGAATCATCAGGCGCCTGTCAGGTACGTTCTGAAGGTAATGACCCGGAATTAAAAAAACTCGCCCAGGATAATGCCTTAGAGGTGGGGGCAGGACACAGCTTTATTATATTTTTGCGTAATGCCTATCCGATCAATGTGTTAAATGCAATTAAAAATGTCTCTGAGGTATGCCGAATTTTCTGCGCTACCGCAAATCCAGTTGAAGTGATTGTGGCCCAGACACATTCTGGACGCGGTATCTTAGGAGTAATCGATGGTTCATCACCAAAAGGCCTGGAATCGCATAAGGATATTTCCTGGCGCAAGGAATTCCTGCGTAAAATAGGGTATAAACTATAACTTTTTTCTTGCAATTGTCACCCCCTTTGCTATAATTCAAAAATGAAATTAAAGAAAATTAGGAAAATTATTAGTCGCTTTTTTGGTTGGTTAGGATTGGTATTCTGCTCTTTGACAGTTAGGTTTTTACCCAAACAGTTTCTATACGCATTTGCAAAAGGCTTAGCCAGGATTGGTTACCTGGTAGCAACTAAACAGAGAAGGATTGCTCAAGAGAGCTTATCCTTTGCCTTTAATACAGATAAGTCTCTGGAGGAATTAAGGGAAATTGCTCAGGATTGTTTTAGCTTTATGGCCAAGTCAGGAGTAGAGATGCTATTTTTTATGAATAGGCCACAGTTGGTAAAAGAGCAGGTAATTATAGAAAATAAGAAAATTCTGGATAAGGCTTTAGCTGCTAAAAAAGGCGCAATTTTGGTAACTGGGCATTTTGGCAATTTTCCCTTAATGATGCTCAGGCTTGCGCTGGAAGGTTATCCTATGTGGGGAATAATGCGTTCTATGCGTGATCAGCGAGTAGAAAGAATGCTCAGTAAGTTAAGGAATGAATTGGGAATAAAGACAATCTACAGCCATCCTCGCAAAGCGTGTGTGGATACCACAATCAGGGCTTTAAAAAATAATGAGATAGTCTGTGTTCAGTTGGACCAGAATTTTGGTACGGCTGGGGTATTTGTTGATTTCTTTGGTCAGAAGGCAGCTACTGCAACCGGGCCAGTTGTGTTCGCTTTACGCACCAAAGCCGCATTATTGCCCTGCTTTATCATAAGACGGAGAGAT
>JASFIK010000044.1:0-9199 GCA_050122705.1 Candidatus Omnitrophota bacterium
TGCCAATAACTTAATCAAAGAAGTTGCCAAAGTAATGAATGGCAGTGGAGGGGGCAGGCCAGATTTTGCCAGAGCCGCGGGTGACGTCGATAAGCTCCAAACCGGTTTTAATAAACTTAGGGAGATGATTCAAGGTAAATCATCATAATGGACTAAAGGGTACCTATCTAAATTAAATAAATGAAGTTAGTTAAAATATAAAAAGGGGCTATGATGCAGAAAAGGATAAGAGGTTTAGCAGTTACAAGCATGGTTTTCCTGATAGCCGATATTTTTGCTTTGATAAGACCTACTTTGTATAGTATCCGGGTAGGGAACTCAGCAATTAGCTTATACAGAGGATTTAATATATCAATGCCAATTTTGACGAGAGTGGCCATATCAAGTTATTATATTTTTATCTTCGCTGCTCTAATTTTAATAGCCAAGGAATTGTCAAAGAAAAAATTAATTAATCTTATGATTAATATTACGGTATTAATCATATTGGTTTTTGCAATAATACCATTTTTAGATTATGGAATCTTTTTACCTATGCGTGAGATTTCTGCTATGGTAAAATGAATCAACTATAAAGAGCAATGGGCAGGTGCCGGAGTGGCCAATCGGACGAGACTGTAAATCTCGCGCACTTGTGCTTCAGAGGTTCGAATCCTCTCCTGCCCACCATGCGGGCGTAGTTCAATGGTAGAACAATAGCCTTCCAAGCTATATATGTGGGTTCGATTCCCATCGCCCGCTTGTAGGCGAGGTTAGAGATGTCCGAAAAAGAATTTTTAGAGCCGGTATTTATTGATGCATTTGACTTGGATGATGCCTGGTTTCAAACCCTAAGTGCAATTTTAGAAAAAGGACACGTGTATACAATAACCAGAGGTAGTTATCAAGGTCAACGGCGCCTAGAGTTTGATTTTGCGACGATTAGAGTGAGAAAACCTGCGCATCAAATCATACCAATTATGCCAGAAGGAATAAGTATTCCCGCGCCTACAGATATGGAATATATCCAGGGGTATCTGGGGTATCTTCTTACCGGCACCAAGACCGAGAGTGAAGATTATACATATGGAGAAAGACTGGTTGAGCCCAAGGTCAAAGTAAAACAAAATATCGAAAGCAGGGAAATGGTTAAAGAAATGCCATTAAATGTTAATCAGATTGAAGAGGTAATTAACATTTATAAGACTCAAGGCTTTGGTACTAATCAGGCAATAATGGAGATCGGCATGCCCTCAGATATAAAATTAACTGATCCTCCTTGTTTAAGGTTGATTGATACGCGAGTACGCTATGACCGATTACACTTTATCCTTTATTTTCGCTCTTGGGATCTATGGGGTGGATTTCCCTCTAATTTAGGAGGATTGCAGTTGGTTAAGCAATATATGGCTGATGAGATCGGAGTACAGGATGGTGAAATTATCGCAATAAGTAAGGGTTTGCATCTTTATGAATACAGTTGGGAATTAGCAAAGACAAGGACAGGCAAGATTAATCTTAAGATATGAGTCCCGTTAGAAATCAATTGTTTATAACGGGATTCAAAAGATATTTCTAAGGGGATGAATATTTCTGTAATCGGCGATGGTGGTTGGGGTACTACTTTAGCAATCTACTTACACAATAAGGGTAATGCTATTACGCTTTGGGGAGCCTTCCCTAAATACGTGGATTATTTAAGGCAACAAAGGATTAATAAGCGATTTTTGCCCGGCGTAAAAATACCCGAATCGATAGAGATTGTCGCTGATTTACAGGCAGCGATAGAATCAACAGATTTGATTATTTTGGCTGTGCCTTCTCAATATATGCGTCAGGTCGTCAGGAAGATTAAGGATTATCATATTCCTAAGAGAGTCTCTTTCTTAAGCGCGACCAAAGGCTTAGAGATAGATACATTATTGCGCATGTCAGAGGTTATTCAAGAGGAATTGGGCAGAACGAGATTGGCGGTACTTTCTGGTCCAACCATTGCTCATGAGGTTATCCGGGGAATACCAACTACCGCAGTGGTTGCATCTTATAATAAGGAATTACGGATATTTATCGCTGGTCTATTCAATACCGATAGATTTCGCATTTATACTAACCAAGATGTAACCGGGGTTGAGTTAGGAGGTAGTCTGAAAAATATAATTGCCATTGCCTGTGGGATTTCTGACGGCCTGGGTTTTGGCACTAATACCAAAGCTGCTGTTCTTTCTCGTGGATTAGCGGAAATCTCTCGATTAGGAATAAAAATGGGAGCAAAACCTAAATCCTTTTCCGGAATAAGTGGACTGGGAGACTTAGTTACTACTTGTATCAGTCCCTTTAGTCGTAATCGTTATGTAGGAGAACAGATAGGAAAAGGCAAAACATTAAAGCAGGTGATTAGTAAGACAATAATGGTAGCCGAGGGGATCCCTACGGCAAAGGCTGCTTACCGACTCGCTCTTAAGTATAGAGTAGATATGCCGATAACCAAAGAGGTTTATCTTGTTCTTTATAAAAATAAAGATCCCCGAAAAGCAGTTGCGGATTTAATGACTCGCAGCCTAAAAGAAGAATAGGGGATTAAGTATTAAGTGTAAGGATTAAGCGAGCGATCAGGTTTTTGACAGCTATCTGCTGAAAGCAGATATGAATATGCATAAGTTAAACTACTACTGTTAAAAACCTAAAAGGGAGTTTATTAAGAGGGAAAAACCGTTTCCCCTATGGGGAACGAATGTCCTATAACGCGAGATTATTCCTGACGCATATGTAAGTCTGATTAGTTTACTTGCAGGTCAGGAATCAGCAATAGTGAGTGACCGGGGAGTGGCGCAGTTTGGCTTAGCGCGTCTGAATGGGGTTCAGAAGGTCGTGGGTTCAAGTCCCACCTCCCCGATATTGCCTTAATCAGTTGCATATCCATGATTGATTTAAACTGGGGGTGATATTATGCCCGAAAAAGAGGATAAAGAAAGACGGAAATTTAAGCGCATAAAAAAGAATCTATATGTACAGTGTGGGCCTTGGAATGCAGCTGGTATTTGGAGCAGTGTCGTATTACAGGACATAAGCCAGGCAGGATTGAGTTTTACTACCAAAAAAGAGTTTCCCATTGATGAGATTTTAGAAATACGGATGACTACTTTTATGAGGAGACATCCAATAAGCCTAAAGGGCAGAGTAGTGGATTGCCAGAAGAGTCCTCAGGGCAATAATTGGATTACGCGAGTTTCTCTGGTAAAAGTTAGCGATGAGGACGCCGGGGTTTTCGAGGAAGTTATCAAGGCATTTTTAAAAGAGACAGAAAATAAATAAAAAATGACCTAAGGGTTTAGGGAGGCTTAATCAGATGAAGAAAATTTATATTGGACTTTTGGGTTTTGGTAATGTGGGTGCCGATGTAATCAAGATATTGAGAACCAGGAAAGCCTTATTGCGCAATAAACTGGGTTGCGATTTAGTTTTAAAGAAAGTTTGTGATAAGAATTTAACCGCAAAAAGAGATATCAGTCTCCCCAGAGAAATACTTACTACTGATGCAAAACAGATATTTGATGATCCATCAATTGATATTGTAATTGAGTTGATCGGCGGTATTCATCCCGCAAAGGAATTCATTACTCAGGCACTCAATAAAGGCAAATATGTAGTTACTGCTAATAAAGCACTCTTAGCCGAACAAGGAAATCAGATTTTTAATTTGGCTAAGGAGCGTGGTAAGTCTATCTATTTTGAGGCTGCAGTAGGAGCAGGCATACCAATTATTAAGTCATTAAAAGAAGGCTTCAGCGCAGATAGATTCAGGCGTATCTTCGGCATTCTTAATGGGACTTCAAATTTTATTTTGTCAGCGATGTCCCAGCAAAATCTAGATTTTGCACAAGCGCTCCTTCAAGCTAAAAAATCCGGATTTGCCGAAAGGGATGCACGGCTTGATATTCAGGGAATTGATTCATTGCATAAGTTAGTTATTCTGGTCTACCTTTGTTTTGGAAAATTAGTAAATTTAGGAGATGTTTTCGTAGATGGAATTCAGCACATATCTTTACTTGATATCGGTTATGCAAAGGAATTAGGCTATCAGATAAAACTCTTAGCTATTGCTGAAAGGCAAGACAGCGAATTGGAGCTTCGCGTACATCCTACTTTGATTCCTCAGGAGCATCTCTTGGCAAAGGTTAAGGGAATTAACAATGCAATTTATGTATCTACTGATTTAGCGGGTGATTTACTTTTCTTTGGGCCTGGCGCAGGTAGGACAGCAGCAGCTTCAGCGGTAGTCTCAGATTTACAGGAGGCAGTTAAAGATCTGGAGGCCGGACTGTTTAGAAGAAAATTCTTATATCACGAAGATAGAACCATAAAGAAACTACGCAGGATTGAACAAACCCAAAGCCGGTATTATATCCGCTTTATGGTTGTAGACCAACCGGGTGTGTTGGCGGCAATATCGAGCATATTGGCTAAATATGACATAAGCATTGCCTCGGTAACCCAAAAAGAGAGGAAAAGGGCAAAGGTGGTTCCTATCGTAATGATTTTTCACGAAGCTAAGGAGAAGAATTTACGCTTAGCCTTAAAGAAGATCGAGGGCTTAAAGGTGGTTAGGGAATCACCTGTACCAATAAGGATAGAGCAGATATGATAAAAAAAATAGCAAATGTTACATTTAACTATCAAGGGGTAATCAAGCGATACAGAAAATATCTTCCGGTGAATAAACATACGCCGGTGATTAGCCTTCTTGAAGGCAATACCCCATTAATATATTCGCCTTATCTTAGTGCATGCGTAGGCAGGAATGTTCAGGTATATTTGAAGTACGAGGGCTTAAATCCCACCGGTTCGTTTAAAGACCGGGGCATGACGGTTGCGGTTTCCAAAGCTAAGCAAGCGGATTCCCGGGCGGTAATCTGTGCTTCTACGGGAAATACCTCAGCTTCTGCTAGTGCCTATGCAGCGCGGGCTAAAATGCGTTCGGTTGTAGTTATTCCTGAAGGAGCAATCGCGCTTGGGAAATTAGCCCAGGCTTTAATTCACGGTGCTTGCGTACTGGCGATAAAGGGAAATTTTGATGATGCACTTAATATTGTAATCGAGATTACTCAAAAATATCCGATAACTTTGGTTAATTCTATTAATCCTTATCGCATTGAGGGTCAGAAAACCGCAAGTTTTGAGATATGTGACTACCTTACTGAGGCTCCTGATTTTCAGGTCATGCCAGTGGGTAACGCTGGTAATATCACGGCTTATTGGAAGGGTTATAAAGAATATAAAAAATTAGCTAAGATAAACAAACTCCCAGGCATGCTTGGGTTTCAGGCACAGGGTGCTGCGCCGATTGTTCGCGGACACTCCATAAAAAATCCAAAAACTATTGCTACCGCTATTCGCATTGGTAATCCGGCGAGTTGGAAGAGGGCTGAGCTGGCGCGTGATGAATCAGGAGGCTTGATTGATATGGTTTCGGATCGCGAGATTGTTGTTGCCTATAAACTGCTTGCCGCAAAGGAAGGCGTGTTTGTAGAACCAGCCTCAGCTGCTTCAATTGCCGGGTTATTAAAGTTAGCTCGGCGGGGATATTTTAGAAGAAAAGGTAAACAGGTAGGCAGAAAAGACATCAAAGTAGTCTGTATTTTAACCGGACACGGGCTTAAAGATCCTGACCGGGCAATAAAGTCAGTAAAAAAGCCAAAAATTATTGCTGCTAATTTAAGGGCAGTATTGAAAGAGATAGGTTATTAGTGAGTTTACGAGGTAAGCGAATTTTGATTACTGCGGGACCTACCTGGGTAGGAATCGATAGTGTTAGGGTGATTAGTAATATTGCTACCGGTAAAACCGGTTTGCTGCTTGCCCGGCAGGCAGCGAAGCAGGGGGCGAGGGTAACCTTGGTATTAGGGCAATGCGGCCAGTTCAATCAAGGGGAGTCAATCCGCATAATCCCTTTTTGTTTTTTTAAACAATTAAAGAATATCTTAAAGCGCGAACTACAAAAAGCTAAATGCGATATAATTATCCATTCGGCTGCAGTCTCTGATTTTAAGCCCGAATATAAAATCAGCGGAAAACTAAGTTCGCATAAAGCGCATACTTTAAAATTATTACCGCTTGAAAAGCTGACTATTTTGATTCGTCGTCTTCAACCGAAGGCAAAGTTAGTGATGTTTAAATTAGAATCAAACGTCGAGAATCAGACTCTTATTCAGAGGGCAAAGCAGGCAGGGGAAGAGTTCGGCGCAGATTTAATTGTCGCTAATCGACTTAACCCCTATCGAGCGCTTATTATCGACAGGCAAAATAATCGGATTTCAGCAAAGAGTAAAAAGGACTTAGTCGATAAACTGATTAAGATTTTAAACTAACCATGAAATATATAATTTTAGTTGGCGATGGGATGGGTGATTATCCAATCGGGGAACTTGATAATAAGACTCCTCTTGAGGTAGCCAGGACCCCGCATATGGATTTTATTGCCCGCTACGGAACCCTGGGGCAGGTTAAGACTATTCCTGATAAGATGGCGCCAGCCTCTGATGTGGCGAATATGTCTATTTTGGGTTATAACCCTGAAAAATATTATACTGGTCGCGGCCCGCTGGAGGCAGCAAATTTAGGGATACAATTAGAAGGGAATGATATTGCCTTCCGCTGTAATTTTATTACCAGCGATAAGGATATTTTAACTGATTATAGCGCCGGTCACATTACCGTTAAGGAGGCAACTATACTGATTAATTTTCTTAATCAAAAATTGGGCACACCGGAAATTAGATTTTATGCTGGAGTAAGTTACCGGAATTTAATGGTGATAAAAAATGCCCCCTCAAATTTACTTGCTACGCGTTGTTATCCTCCGCATGATATTATTGGCAAGAGTATCTCCCGGCATCTACCTAAGGGCGAAGGCGAAGAGTTTTTGATTCGACTAATGAAGGAATCTGCTAAGATTTTAGCCACCCATGAGATAAATCAGGTGCGTATTGATCTGGGAGAAAACCCCGCAGATATGATTTGGCTTTGGGGGCAGGGTAGAAAGCCTAACCTGCCGCTATACAAAGATAAATACAATCTGACCGGGAGCATAATTTCAGCAGTTGATTTGATTAAGGGATTAGGCAAGTTATTGGGCTTAGAGGTAATTAATGTGCCAGGAGCAACTGGTTTCTATGATACAGATTATGAAGGCAAGGCAAGGGCAGCGATAAAGGCATTACAGGATAAGGATTTTGTTTTTTTGCATGTGGAAGCACCTGATGAGGCAGGGCATAATGGAGATTTACGCGAAAAGATTACTGCAATTGAAAGATTCGACCACTTTGTGGTTGGGAAACTATTAGCTAGTTTTAAACGCAAAAAGAATTTTCGCCTTTTGGTTTTACCGGATCATCTCACCCCTCTTTCAGTAAGGACGCATACGTCTGAACCAGTTCCCTTCGGCATTATTGGCCGGGATATTTTTGGGAGTGGTTTTTTAGGTTATAGCGAAAAAGAGGCACAGAAAAGCAAACTATTCTTTAATCAGGGTTGTGAATTAATCGACTATTTTCTAAAATCCGGATGATGAATCCGGTTAGAAATAAAAAATTTCTGACGGGATAAAAATAACTTCTAACGGGATGAATGCTTTAATTATTGTTATTATTTCCGGAGTATTCTTCTGCACTGGTTTTATATTCTATGCGCGCAGATTAGAAAGGTTATGGCAGATAGACGCCGGGCGTCAAACTCCAGCCCTGGCTAAATATGATGGGGTAGATTATGTACCAGCTAAACACTGGACGATTCTCTTTGGACACCATTTTGCTTCCATAGCCGGCGCCGGCCCAATTATTGGTCCGGTCATTGCCGGTATGCTTTGGGGTTGGCTGCCTGCTTTAATCTGGATTGTTTTGGGTTCGATATTTCTCGGGGGAGTTCATGATTTTTCCACACTCATGGTTTCATTAAGACACCAGGGGAAGTCAATAGCTGACGTCACCCAGAGGGTCTTGAATTTCAAGTCCAAGATGGTTTTTGCTGGCTTTATCTTTTTGAGTTTAATATTGGTTATGGCTGTTTTTGCAGCGGTTACAGCCAATACACTGATCAATGAACCAAGGCTGGTTATTCCCAGCTTCGGACTTATATTTGTGGCAATTCTGGTTGGCTTGATGATGTATAAATGGAAACAGAACCAGATTACTGCTACAATTATCGGAATAATTCTGCTCGCAGGACTCCTGATTTTAGGTAATTATATGCCCGTTACACTTGGGGTCAGTGATCCCTTAAAGATGTGGATTATGATTCTTCTGGTATATGCCTTTATTGCTTCAGTACTTCCGGTAAACATTATCCTTCAGCCGCGCGACTATTTATCTACTTTTATTTTATTCTTTGGTCTGTTCTTTGGCTATGCGGGATTAATCATTACCCGACCCCAGATGCAGACTCCAGCATTTATCAGCTGGACAGCAAATCAAGGCTATCTCTGGCCAATGCTTAGTGTAATAGTTGCTTGTGGGGCGATATCAGGTTTTCATTCTCTTATTGCTGGAGGCACAACCTCCAAACAGTTAGCTAATGAGCGGGATGCTAAAATAATCGGATATGGGGGGATGATTTTGGAAGGGGTGTTGGCAATTTTGGCATTGTTATGCGTGACTGCTGGATTATACTGGACAGCAGGAGCAGGGCAAACAAAATTAATCTATCCCCAACTTATGAAGAGCGGCAATTGGATAGGTGCTTTTTCTGCTGGCTTTGGTCAAATTACCAAGCCCCTTTTAGGCACTCAGGGGTCTTTGATTGCTGCTATAATGTTGAATGCTTTTGTGTTAACTACTTTGGACTCAGCAACCAGAATTAATAGATATATTGCAGAGGAGCTTTTTGGCGAAGGTATGAAGATTAAAGTATTCAAGAACCGCTATTTTTCGACGTTGCTAATAATTGGAGCAGCGCTTTGGCTGGCTTTGGGAAATTGGAAAGCAATCTGGCCTATTTTTGGAGCTTCCAATCAATTGGTAGCAGCGCTTGGGTTGGTGGTAGTATCTGCCTATTTAATCGGAAATAAAAAGCCCGCTAAATCTACCGTATACCCAGCGATTTTTATGTTAATCACTACCCTGGTGGCTTTAATCTGGCAAGGAATTAGATTCTTTCGGCAACAACATATTTTATTGTTTATAGTTTCCTGTCTCTTGTTTATCTTAGCAGTTTTTATGGTAAAAGAGGT
>JASFIK010000045.1:0-9022 GCA_050122705.1 Candidatus Omnitrophota bacterium
TAAAGAGATAGTAGTAAGAAACAACAATATTCCGCTTATATATTTAGATAATTCTTTTAAACTATTTACCCTATCGATAGAAAAGGAAATTGAGATAGTTAATGCCAAGAGGAATAAAAGAAGAGGGGTTGTCAAAGCCTTAATCTTTCCTAAAGGGAGGCCTTTTTTAATTAACCAGATGAAAAGAAATATCAGAAAAATAGAGGAATAAATATAATTCAGATAGGGAAAAGCAAGTGATGAGATAAATGGGCGAATAAAGATTAGAAATAGAAAAATAACAGGCATTATGTTATAATTGTATTCTAAAATGGAAGTTGCGTCAAATGAAATAGTCAGTGTCATAGTGGTAGCGGGCGGGATAAAGCATTATCTTGAGTCCTGCCTGGATTCATTAAGAAGGCAATCCTACAACAACCTTGAGATTATTGTAATTGATAATTCGCTCAATCCTAATTTTAGACAGGATATTATCAGGAGCTATCCAGAGATTAGATTATATTCAGAAAACAATAATTTGTTTTATGGGGGAGCACTTAACAAGGGAATAAATCTGAGCAAGGGAGATTATATTTTGTGTCTTAACGATGATGTGACTTTAGATACCCGATTTATCGAAAAGGCCTTAAGCGGATTTTATCAGCATGCCTCTGTGGGAATGGTTAGTGGCAAGATTTTGCGTAGTGATGGCTCAACCATTGATAGCGCAGGGTTATTCCTAAGCCCTTGGCGTACTGCCAGGGAAAGAGGCTACGGCATTAAGGATAGAGCACAATTTGACCGCCCAGGATATATTTTTGGTGTAAATGGTGCGGTAGCATTTTATCAGCGCAAGACACTGGAGGACATTAAGATCGGCCCTGATTATTTTGATTCTGATTTTCGTATGTTTTATGAGGATTTGGATGTTGCCTGGAGGTCCCAAAATTTCGGTTGGAGGACATATTATGTTCCTGAGGCAGTGGCTTACCATATTCGGGGAGGAACCGCCAGGCAAGGCTCAGGGATAAATCAGCCCTATGCAAGAAGATATATTAACGATGAGTTACATTACGATTTAATAAAGAATCGTTATCTTAGTATAGTTAAGAACGAATCCGTGTTTGGATTTTTAATGCATTTACCGTTTATTCTCTTGTATGATTTTATAATCTTGAGTTATATCTTATTTTTTAACCCCCGTTTTTTAAAGAATTTACTGCAAAATTTAAAATATTTAAAATCTGCACTGGACAAAAGAGGGAAGATTAAAGCTAGAATTAGGGAGAAAATGCAAATAGGCTAAAGGCTGATTTCTCTTGACCCCGGGTTTATTATATATTAAAATGAAAACAATAAAACCTATGATTAGTGAATCAAATTAACCTGGAGGAAACGATGCGAAAATTTTTTATTGGGTTGTTGGTATTAAGTTGTTTTTTAGTTATTAATTCATCAAATTGCCTCGCCAAAGAGCAGGCTAAATTTTTGCTTTTGATTGCCGAGCAGAATATCGAGGGGCCACAGCGCTGCTGGTGGGCGAGTGAGATTGATTTATCTACGGTCGAGGCAGAATTGTCTAAACAGCTTATTGCTGGGGGTTATCAAGTTTTAGATCCTTCCCAAATAAGCGGGGTTTTAAGCAAGGAGGAGGCGTTTCGTAGCATTAATCTGTCCGATGAAAAATCAATAGAATTAGCAAAACTCTCTCAGGCTGATTATGTTATTTTAGGCAAGGCAGTAGCTTCTTCTGGTGGTAATGTTCCAGAGTCAAATATGCTCTCTTGCTTTGCCAATGTTACGATTAAACTTATTCGGGTAGATGATGGCCAGATAATTGCTTATTTAGATGCAGGCGGCTCAAGTGCGCACCTGGATGTAATCAGCGGCGGTCGAGAGGCGTTATTAGAGGCAGCCGATGATTTGGCAATAAAGGTAATTAATGCCTTAAATCAGGAGGGCAAGCAGCAAGAGGCTTTAGAACAAGGGGAAGGAGAATGAAAATGAAAAGAATATTTTTAATTTTGGGTACAGGGAGTTTGATTTTTTCTCTCTTTGGTTGCGCTTCTCTGCAGCCTACGGCGCAGGTAGAGCCCACTGCGGGCGTACAGGCCCTGCCGCCATATTCAGGACCAAGGGCGCGCATTGCGGTTGCTGATTTTGATGTTAAGGCAGCTAAGGCCTCTTGGGAGATAGGCTCAGGACTGCGAGAGATGTTAGTTACTGCCTTGGTTAACAGTAATCGGTTTAGTGTTGTGGAGCGTCAGGTTTTGGAGGCGGTGATGAAAGAACAGGAGTTATCTGTCTCCGGAGCTGCTGATGAAGAAGCGAGGGTGGAGCGCGGTAAGATCAGAACCGCTGACCTAATTATTACTGCTGCGGTTACTGAATTCGAACCCCAGGCATCGGGTGGTCGAGCCGGAGTAGGGGGAGGCGGTGGAGTAGGCAGTGGAATCTTAGGCGGCTTATTAAGTGGTGCTTTAAATAAGGCACATATGGCTTTAGATATCCGCTTAGTTGATTCCTCTACCTCCGAGATTCTTACTGCTACCCGTGTTCAGGGTCAGGCCTCAGACATTAGCGGTGCAATTATGGCGGGATTCTTGGGGAGTTGGGGTTTGGGCGGCGGATTATCTGCATATGCCAATACCCCTATGGAAAAGGCAATACGTATCTGCATCATTGAGGCAGTAAAATATATTGCTCAGGCTACTCCTCCAAGTTATTACAAGTATTAATTGCAAGCCCAAATTTAGAACCTGAGATTTAGGTTATTGATTAGTGGTTTAATTAGCCAAGATTTAAAACCGCTAGAGAATATTGAATTATGTGGTCACTTAAACTAAGAATGTATTTATTATTAGGTTTACTTTTTGCGATTATCTACGCCATTGTAACTATGATTAGCGTAAGTCTAGGCGTGGCGAATTTTTATTTTTATCTTATATTTTCTCTAGTGCTTATGTTTATCCAATATATGATCGGGCCGAAGTTGGTAGAATGGGCAATGCGTGTGCGCTACGTTGAAAGTCAGCAATATCCTCAATTAGATCAGATGATCGAGGATTTAGCGCGACGCGCCAAGATTCCTAAGCCACGCTTAGGAATTGCAGCAATTCCCATACCCAATGCCTTTGCCTTTGGCCGCAGTCTTAGTGATGGGAGGGTTTGCGTAACTGAAGGATTGATGCAGCTCTTGAGTGAAGATGAATTACGCTCAGTCTTGGGTCATGAGATAACCCATCTTAGGAATAGAGATGTGCTTATCATAACCTTATTGTCAGTGGTTCCCATAATTCTTTATCGCCTTGCTTGGCACATGTTTTTCTTTGGCGGGAGGCGGAATCGCCAGGGTGGAGCAAATACAATGCTTATCGGCTTAGCTGCTTTTATCTTTTATTTTATTACCAATCTTTTAGTACTATATGCTTCCCGCATTCGTGAGTATTTTGCTGATCGAGGCTCAGTACTCTTAGGGAATAAGCCTGCCTGGCTTGCCTCTGGTTTGTACAAACTGGCCTATGGCTCAGCACGCTTAGATAAACAGAGACTCAAAGAAGCCGAGGGCCTTAAGGCATTCTTTGTTAATGATCCCTCGCGGGCCTTAAATGAGGTTCAGGAATTGAGGCAATTAGATTTAGACAGAAGCGGCACGATTGATTTTAATGAATTGCAGAACCTGCAGAATAAAAGAATACAACTTTCTTTTGGCGATAAATTAATGGAGCTTTTAAGTACCCATCCCAATATGCTCAAACGCATCAAGCAGCTAAGCAAATATTCTGGATAGCCCCAGTTTCCATAAATAATAATAAAAAAAAGGAGGCATTGTGTTAGAGCAAGTCCAGCAATTGGTGATTTTTAATAATCGCCTTTTAGATTATCTAATCTGCTTGTTCATATTTTTAATTAGCATACTTATTATTAATCTTTTACTCAGAAAGATTGTTCTTCTGCGATTAAAGGGTTGGGCGAAGAAAACCTCTACCACTTTAGATGATTTATTGATTAGAATTTTTGAAAAGAGCCTCCTTCCTTTACTTTATTTTGGGGCTTTTTATTTAAGTGTCCGCAATCTAACCTTAAGCCCCAACTTAAGCAAGGCAATAAATATCTTAGGGCTAGTCCTTGCGACAATTTTTGTGATTCGGTTTTTGGTAGCTATTTTAACTTATGGGTTTAGGTCTTATTGGTTAAGGGGTAAGCAAGATGAGGCCAGAGAACGTAGCCTCCAAGGAATACTTAAGGTGATTAAGGTTATCATTTGGGGTTTGGGCATTGTTTTACTCTTGGATAACCTGGGATTTAAAATTTCTACCATAATTGCCGGATTAGGTATCGGTGGCGTTGCCGTAGCCTTAGCAGCTCAGGCAATATTGGGAGATCTTTTCAGCTACTTTGCTATATTTTTTGACCGTCCCTTTGAAGTCGGCGACTTTATTATTGTGGGAGATTTTTTGGGGACAATTGAACATATCGGTATAAAAACCACACGCATTCGTAGCTTAGGAGGAGAACAGATAGTTTTTTCCAATGCTGATCTTACCAATGCGCGGGTGCGTAATTATAAAAGAATGGATCAGCGTCGCGTCGTTTTTAAACTCGGGGTTACCTATCAGACTAACTTAGAGCAGCTTAAGGTTATTCCCAAAATAATTGCTGAGATTATAAAGAATACTAAAGACACGGTTTTTGATCGCGCCCATTTCTTTTCCTACGGAGATTTTAACTTAGTTTTTGAGGTTGTCTATTATGTTTTAAGCCGGGATTATAACAAATATATGGATATTCAGCAGGAGATTAATTTTGCCATCAAAGAGGCATTTAAGAAATACAATATCGAGTTTGCTTATCCCACTCAAACATTGTTCATCAGTAAATAGACCCATTTTCACCCTTTATCTTTAAATTAAATTGCAAAAACCTATTTCTATGAGATTTCTGATTCTACTTGTATCCTTTTTATTATTAGGAATCAGCTCAGGGGTCAATGCCGATTTAGATCCCTTTGAAGAGGCAGTAGCATATTATCATCAGGCAAGATTTTCCGATTCAATAAATGTATATAAAAAGATAATCAAGAACAATCCCAATCAACTTAAGGCTTATTGGAATCTGGCCTATCTCTATAAGGATTTGCTTGAATATGAACAGGCAATCCAGATTATCAAAGAGGCATTGAAAATTTTTGAAGATAACCAGCTTAATTTATTTCTTGGCCAACTTTATTATCTCGATGGAAAACCAAAACAGGCAATCCCACATCTTAATCGGTTATTGGTCCGCGGCTCTACAGATCCCCGAGCCTTATTTTATCTTGGGCAATGCTATGAAGAAATCGGTCAATTAACCGAGGCCGAAGATTATTATTCTGAAGTGATTAAGCTCGAGCCTAGTCATGTATTTGCATATCTAAGATTAGCTAATATGTTTTATCAGACAGACAGGCTAAAGCAGGCAGTACGGGCTTACCAAGAGGTAATCTTGCTTGATCCAAGCATAACTCAGGTTCGCCGAAGTCTTGCAGAATGTTTCAGGAAATTAAGTGAATTCCCAGAGGCATACGAACAATACGCTAAGTACGTGGCAATCTATCCAGAAGATAAGCTCGCTCAAGAAAATTTAAAAGAGATAAAGGCAAAACTAGGAGAGGAATTTTTCCGGGAAAAGAAAAAATTAATCTCACAACTTCGCCAAAAAAAATCAATTCAGGTTAAGGCTTCCCCCTTTGCGAAAAGAGCCCCAGAGGTAAGAATAGGTATTGCCAAGATTAGGGGTGCAATTGATTTTAAGGTAGGCGAAACCTTTGAGATTATTGAAGAACAAAGCCAAAAGATGCTTTTTCAGGGAAAGGCAGAATCAATCTACTCTTTACTACACGATAAAGGCGGTTGTATTCAATTAAATGATGAGCAAGGCGATACAGCGGTTTCAGATTTAGATACCCCCTTTTTAATTAAGCATAAATCTGATAATTCGGTTATTTCAATTTTTGATATTCCTATCGGCACAGGTAGTTTTTGGGCAGGCTGGCGAGACCACCAGTATAGGGGGATAATTGAGGTTATTCCGGAAAGTGATGGATTTTGGTTGGTTAACCTGGTTAATCTAGAAGAGTATCTCTATGGTGTTTTACCTTCGGAGATGCCTGCTAATTGGCCAGGTGAAGCGCTGCGTGCCCAGGCAATCGCAGCAAGGACCTGGGCAGTAAAGAATAAGACTCGCCATCGTAACGATAACTTTAATTTCTGCAGTACGGTACATTGTCAGGTATACAAGGGAGCAGGTGCAGAGATGCAAGTTACCAATCAGGCAGTAGATGATACTACTGGTCTTATTTTAAGTTACAATAGTCAGCTAATCGATATATTTTATTCTAATAATTGCGGAGGATGTACACAGGCCGGTGTGGTTGATGCAGTTTCCTTAGATTTTGATTTTCCACTTTCTCCGTTAGCATTGCAAAGATGGCTGATCGATGAGCCTGATACATTCTGTAATTTGAAAGATGAACGATCGGCAAATTTTCGCTGGTTGAGAGCTTACCAGCGTGAGCAATTGCAGTCCCTGCTTGATAAATCCGAGGTTAATATTGGCCAGCTGCTTAGGATTATTCCTCAGAGTCGAGCGGTAAGCGGCCATTTAACCAGCATTAAACTGATCGGTACACAATCTAACCAGGTTATCGAGGGAGAGCATAAGATCAGAAAAATTTTGGGAAATTTACTTAGCAGTACTTTCAAAATTGAGGTAAAATATAATCAACACAAAGTACCAGTAGAATTTATATTCTATGGGGCAGGCTTTGGACATGGTAAGGGATTATGCCAAAGAGGGATAAAGGGCATGGCAATGAAGGGTTATGATTATCGCCAGATTCTAAAGCATTATTACCCTGATGTTCAGATAGAAAGACAATACTAATGAAGGCAAAATTTAAGGTTGGTTTGGCTTTGGGAGGCGGCGGGGCACGCGGGTTCGCACATATCGGTGTGTTGAAGGTTCTCAATGCGCATTCGATTCCCATTGATCTGATTGTCGGTACAAGTATGGGTGCAGTGGTGGGAGCTACCTTTTGCCTAGGTCCAGATGTAAATGCTTTAGAAGAAAAGCTATTAGATTTAGTAGGGCGTCCTGCGATTAAGAGAATTGAGTCATTTTTTGCTCAGGCATCAGAGGCAAATCAGGAAAAATTCGTGATTCAGAAACTGTTAAGTAAAATCAGGGATCTCTACCTTTGGAATTTAAGGGCAGCCAAGAGATGGCTTATTCGTACGGACCCAATAATGAAACTGTTTGAAGAGCTTTTTGATGATAAGCAATTTTCCGATACACAGATTCCCTTTGCCTGTGTAGCAGTTGACTTGAATACTGCCTGCGATGTGATTATTCGGGAGGGCAGAATATTGGAATCTGTTCTTGCTTCTTCTTCAATCCCGGGAGTATTCGCTCCCTTTAAACGCGGTAATCAGCTGTTAGCTGACGGCGGGATTCTTTCGGTAGTTCCGGCAAGGCAGGCGCGGGTTTTGGGCGCAGATTTTGTTATCGGCGTAGATTTAACCCCCACCTATGTGAGAAGAGAACTTTTAACTGGTCTGGATGTAATGTTTCAGTCAGAATGGATTAAATCCCGCTATTTAAATAAGCTAGACCTAAGATATTGTGATTTAGTTATCAAGCCAGAAATTGTCGATTTTAGTTGGTCAGCATTTTCTCAGGCTAAATTTTGCATACAGAAAGGGGAGTTAGAGACTTTAAAAAAGATACAGGAAATCAAGCAGGCCTTGATCAAGAAGAAGAGATTTCATTTTTTAAAGAAAATTTTTTCTCTGCCGAAAGGAGACACACATGTGGACTAAAGATAGTTTACAACAGGCAATAAAAGAGAGAATGAAGGATTATCGCTTTATTGTTGTCTCAAACCGCGAGCCATATATTCATGAATATTCAGGGAAAAAGATAAAATGCGTCAAAGCGGTTAGCGGTTTAGTTATTGCCCTTGATCCAGTAATGCAGGCTTCGGGTGGAATGTGGATAGCTACCGGCAGCGGTGATGCAGACCGCGATGTGGTGGATAAGCACAACAAAATCCAAGTCCCACCAGAAAAGCCAGCTTATACCTTAAAGAGGATTTGGCTTTCTAAGGAAGAGGAAAATGGTTATTATTATGGCTATGCCAATTGTGGGCTCTGGCCACTTTCCCATATTTCTTATGAAAAACCTGTTTTTAATGCAGATGATTGGGAATATTATAAAAATGTAAATCAGCGTTTTGCCGATAGTATTTTAGAAGAGATATCCAGGAAGAAGTGCTTTATTTGGTTGCAGGATTATCATCTTACCCTGGCAGCAAAATTTATCAAAGAAGAGAAGCCAGATGCGGTGATTTCTCTTTTCTGGCACATTCCTTGGCCAAATCCAGAAGTGTTTAGAGTCTGCCCTCAGAAAAAGGAGATTCTTGAGGGGTTATTGGCTAATGATCTACTTGGCTTTCACATTCACTATCACTGCCATAATTTTTTATCCACGATTGAAAATGAATTGGAGGCAAAGGTGAATTGGGAGGATTTAAGTGTAATCTATAAAGGGCATACCACGTTGGTGCGGCCGTTTCCGATTAGCGTGGATTATCATGGTATATCACAAGAAGCGCATTCCTCTAAGGTTGGGGAGGCGTTGCAGAATATTCCTGACTCAATTGATCCGCCTTATGAAATCTTAGCCTTAGGGGTTGACCGGGTTGACTACACTAAGGGTATCCCAGAACGGATAAGGGCGATTGATCGCTTTTTGGAAAAATATCCTCAATATCAGGGAAAATTTGTATTTTTGCAGTTTGGCGCTTTATCGCGTATTCACATAAAGTCTTACAAACAGCTGATTGATAATGTTCAGGCTTTGGCCGAGGAGGTGAATTGGAAATACGGTAAGGGTTATTGGTATCCAGTGGTAGTGAAGAATATTCGCTTGGATTATGCCTCCCACCTTGCCCTTTATCGGGCTGCTGACTTGTGTCTGGTTAGCTCACTCCATGATGGGATGA
>JASFIK010000046.1:0-8910 GCA_050122705.1 Candidatus Omnitrophota bacterium
GAATAGCCAAAGGCTTTGGGTTTGAAAAGATTCTTGAAACACAGCTTTTAGGAAGATTCCCCGGACAGGAAGAAATCATTATGCAAGCCATTAACTTTGCAAATTCCTTTCTGCAAAAAACAAGGGGAGGGTTGGTTGCAGGAGTTGGCGTGGCCATTCTTTTTTGGACAGTAATCAAAGTCTTAGGAAACATCGAACGCTCCTTTAATGACATCTGGGGAATAAAGCAGGCACGCAAGTTGGTGCGTAAGTTCAGTGATTATCTCTCGGTTATGCTGGTTTGTCCTATCTTGATTATTATATCAAGTAGTATTACCGTGTTTATTACCACTCAGGTTGAACTTATTGCTGAGAAAGTTCTGCTCTTGGGTGCAATTAGCCCGCTGATATCCTTTGTTCTAAAGTTACTGCCTTATTCCATGATCTGGATACTGTTTACCTTTATTTACATTTTTATGCCTAATACCAAGGTTAATTTTAAATCTGGTCTATTGGCAGGAGTATTTGCAGGCTCGATTTATGAGATTGTCCAATGGATATATATTACCTTTCAGGTAGGAGCGGTTAAATACAATGCTATTTATGGAAGCTTTGCAGCATTGCCTCTGTTTTTGGTATGGATTCAGATGAGTTGGTTAATCGTGTTATTCGGGGCAGAGGTTTCTTTTGCTCATCAGAATGTAGATATGTATGAGCTTGAGCCGGACTGCTTACATGCGAGTTACTCCTTTAGAAAACTGCTTACCCTAAGGGTTGCTAACCTTTTGATAAAGAATTTTTCTAAAGGAGAAAAGCCATTGACTGCTTCCCAGGTTTCGCATTTGATTGAGTTGCCTATTCGCCTGACCCGGCAGATACTCTATGAATTGGTTCAGGCAAATGTTCTCTCAGAGGCTAAGACCGAGGAGTATAAAGAGACTGCCTATCAGCCGGCCCGCGATATACAAGTGCTTACTATAAAGTCAGTTATTGACGCCTGGGAACAGAAAGGGGTTGAAGACATTCCAATTACCCAAACTGAAGAGTTAAAAGAGCTCCAAGAAAACTTACAAAAATTTAGCAGCATAATTGAGAAATCTTCCGCCAATAAGCTCTTAAAAGATATATAGTATTTATTTCCAATCACAGTCATTTAAATTTCATCAGAGAATTCTAAGCGGAGATAATCATGAACGCATTTATATGGGCTATTTTAGCCGCGATAATCTGGGGGATTGTTCCCTTGTTGGAAAAATCAGGATTAGCCAAAGCCCAGCCCTTAGCCGGCTTATTTTACCGAAGCCTAGGAGTAATGATTGGTCTCTTGTTGCTGGGTTTATTTATGCTTAAACCCGAGGAAATTAAATCCGTAGACTCGCGCTCAATCACCTTTCTTATATTGGGAGGGTTTCTGGCTAGTTTTGTGGCTCAGATTTGTTTTTACCATAGTTTAAAAATCAGCGAAGTCTCAAGAGTGGTTCCCATCTCGGGAACCTATCCTTTAATCGCGTTTATTTTGGGAGTATTATTTTTAGGAGAATCCATAAATCCGGTAAAGATAGCAGGTGTGTTATTAATCATCATCGGAATCTGGGCGCTTAAAATAGGATAAAAATAAATAATTGGTTCAAGATAGGGAGGGGATGAGAAATGCGAGATGCAACGGTTTTAAGCTTATTTTTACTGGTGTTTTTACTGCTCTCTGGGTGTTTTGTGGTGATTAATGATGGTAGCAAGACGCAGGTGATTGGCAGCAGAAAGGAACATGCCTTAGATACTTACGAGAAAATAAAAGAGACAAAACCAGAGGATAAGCTTGAATTTCAGATTGGTCAAACCAAGCCTAAGCAATAATCAGTAATATCATCACCCCACACTTAGAATTAATCAAAAAGCGAGGAGCGGATGATTAACAAGAAGATTTTAATAGTTGATGACGAGCCAGAGCTATCGAATTTAGTAAAGACCCGCCTGGAATATCATGGTTATCAAGTTGCCTTGTGGAACTCCGGACAAGATGCGCTCAAGAAGGTGCAGGAGATTAAGCCAGATTTGATTATACTGGATATCATGCTGCCTGATAAAAACGGATATGACATTTGTTATGAGCTGAAAAATAATACCGATACTGCTTCTATTCCGGTGATTTTATTTACCGCAAAAGAGGAATGGAAAGGCGATATGGGAGAAGTCGGCCAATTTGTAAAAGCCGATGATTACATTTCCAAACCATTTATGTCAGAAGTGCTGTTGGAAAAGATAAAGAGATTATTAAAGGAATGAAATCAGCTAAGCAGTCTTTGCTAAAAAAAGTAAAACAGACAATTAGTCGGTGTAACCTATTAAGCAAGAATGATAAGGTGGTGGTGGGGGTTTCCGGCGGCCCGGATTCAGTGGCGCTTCTCTTGATCCTTAATTCATTACGCCGGGAATTGAACTTGAGATTACAGGTTGCCCATTTAGACCATCAATTAAGAAAGGCGTCTTATCGCGATAGAGAGTTTGTAGAATCGCTCGCTGAGAAATTGAATCTGCCATTTACCGCAGGGAAAATTAAACCAGGCCGTTTTTTAAAAAAGGGCTCAGTTGAGGAAATCGCCAGGGAGGAAAGATTGAGTTTTTTGTTTAATCTAGCCAAGGAAACCAAGGCCAATAAAATCGCCCTTGGTCATAATCAGGATGACCAGGCAGAGACTGTACTGATGCGCTTAATTAGAGGTACAGGCCTATCTGGGCTGGGCTCTATTCTGCCTAGGCGCAGGATCGGGGAATGGATAATTATCAGGCCCTTGATTGATACTCCACGGAATGTTATTGAATCCTATTTAAGAAGAAGGAAAATCAGGCCTTGTCTTGACTCATCCAATAAAGACAGCGCTTATTTTCGCAATCGTATTAGAAACCAGCTAATTCCCAGGTTAACCAAGGATTACAATCCTAATATAAAAGAAACCTTGGCAAATATGGCTCAGATTGCTGCCAGTGATTATGATTATTCTCAAAGGGTAGCACTTAAGGCGTTTAATCGATTAAAACAATACCGGTTTAAAAATAAAAAGGCTCTGCGCAATGGCATGCAGCTCAATTTAGATAAACTGTTAAGATTGCATCCGGCTATTCAAAGGCTGGTTTTAAGGCTTTCAATTGCCGATATAAAAGGAAACACTCGCAGGCTTAGCTTTAAACACGCCAGAGAGATTGAGGATTTAATCTTATGCCGTCCGTTAAACTCAATTGTCGATCTTCCTGGGCAGATTAGTGTGCTTAAACAAAAGAAACGCCTTTGTATTTATCAACGGAAGCCTTCTGGAGTCAGCAAGTCCTAAAAGTGCTTGATTTTATAGTAACTTAGATTTATAATTATAGTTTATAAAGATATAGCAAGGAAGGAGTTTAATGGATAAAACAAATAAAAAACCCAGTAAAAAATCTCGACAATTCCCGATTTTATGGATTTTGGTTATCTTCGGAATTCTCTTTCTTTTGAGCAATGTTAAGGTGCCTCCGGGAGGTAGGATTGGTCCCCGCGAGATTGCTTATAGTGATTTTTACCACATTCTTAAAGATAATCCAGAGAGGATCTTATCAGTAACCAAGATAGAAAACCGTCTGGAGGGTCAGTTTGTTGACAATAGTTACTTCTTTCTTAATATTCCTGAGGATGACCAGGAATTGCTGAGCTTATTACGCGAGAATGTGTCGGTTTTTCAAGTAAAACCAGCGCGTACCTTTCTGGCAAGTTTATTTGTCTATTTTGGGCCGATTCTGATTTTAATTTTGTTCTGGTGGATGATGGCAGCCAGGGGAGAGCAGTTGGGTAATCGGATAATGTCTTTTGGTAAGGCGCGTCCGGTTATACAATCTGAGAAGAAAAAGGCAACCTTTGAGGATGTAGCAGGAGTAGATGAGGCAAAAGAGGAATTAAAAGAGGTAATTGAATTCTTAAAAGACCCCAAGAGGTTCCAGCGATTGGGCGGTAAGATCCCTAAGGGTGTTTTATTAGTTGGGCCGCCAGGATGCGGGAAAACATTAATTGCCCGGGCTGTGGCCGGAGAAGCAGGGGTTCCTTTCTTTAGCATCTCAGGTTCTGATTTTGTGGAGATGTTTGTGGGAGTGGGTGCTTCACGGGTGCGCGACTTATTTGCACAAGGAAGGCGAGCAGCAAAGTCTTCGGGTAAGGGGGGGATAATCTTTATAGATGAGATTGATGCAGTGGGGCGCCTGCGTTTTGCTGGTATAGGCGGCGGCCATGATGAGAGAGAGCAAACCCTTAATCAACTGCTTGCAGAGATGGATGGCTTTGATCCCACAGAAGGCCTGATTCTTATTGCCGCAACTAACCGGCCTGACGTACTTGATCCGGCACTGCTTCGCCCTGGCAGATTCGACCGCCACATTGTTATTGATCGTCCGGATATAAAGGGTCGTGAAGCAATAATTAAGGTCCATATCCGCAAGATAAAATTAAATCCAGGCGTTGAGTTGGTATCGATTGCCCGTCAGACCCCTGGTTTTTCCGGAGCAGATTTAGCCAATCTTTGTAATGAAGCAGCATTATTAGCAGCGCGCAATAATAAGGAGACAGTGGGCAAGGAGGAATTAGAGGCAGCAATTGAGCGGGTAATTGCCGGACCAGAGAGAAAGAGCCGGGTTATCTCCAAAAAAGAAAAGGAGATTGTTTCCTTTCATGAGGCAGGCCATGCCTTACTTGCTTTGCTTCTTCCTGAGGTAGATCCCCTACATAAGGTTTCGATTATCCCGCGCGGAGTAGCTGCCTTGGGTTATACCATGCAATTGCCTCTGCAGGATCGCTATATTATGACTAAGGCTGAGCTGATGAGTCGCCTAACTGTTCTTTTAGGAGGCCGCGCCTCCGAGGTCTTAAATATCGGGGATGTTACCACAGGCGCAGAGAATGATTTACAAATTGCCACCCAGATGGCGCGCCGTATGGTAACCCAATTTGGCATGTCTGAAAAGCTGCGCAATCTTACTTTGGGCAAGAGAGAGGGGCTGGTATTTTTAGGCAAGGATTTAGTTGAGGAAAGGAATTACAGCGATACCACCGCACATATTATTGACGAAGAGATTCAGGATATAATTAATCAAGCCTATAATAAAGCAAAGAAGATGCTACAAGAGAACCAGGAGAAGCTGAATCGTTTAGCCTCAAGCCTATTAGAAAAAGAGGTCTTAGACGGAGAAGAGGTTAAGAAGATTGTTGGATAGCGCGCGCACACAGATAATGGGCATTGTTAATCTTACTCCTGATTCATTCAGTGGCGATGGTTTATTAGCAAAAAGAGTCAGTGTTCGGGGGATCATTAAATATGTTCAGGAATTGGTTTCCCAAGGCGCAGATATAATTGATCTAGGCGGCGAGTCGAGTCGACCAGGGGCAAGACCAATATCAGTAAAAGAGGAATTAAAAAGAACCATTCCGGTAATAGAGAAATTATCAACCAGGATTAAGACCCCGATTTCCATAGATACCTATAAGCCTGAGGTTGCCAGTCGCGCCTTAAAATCAGGAGCCTCAATTGTCAATGATATTACTGGTTTAAGGAATCCCCGGATGATTGAGGTAATTGCTAATTTTCCGCAGGTGCGGATAATCATAATGCATATGAGGGGAATGCCCCAAAATATGCAGGAGAATCCCCAGTATAAATCCTTAATTAAAGAGATTATTGGATACCTCAAAAAGGCAATAAAGCGGGCAGGTTCAGGTGGAATAAAAAAAGACCGCATTGTGATTGATCCGGGAATCGGATTTGGCAAGACTACTGAACACAATTTAGAGATACTGCGGCGCCTGGCAGAATTTAAGGTTTTGGGATGTCCGATTCTTGTTGGCCCATCGCGCAAATCATTTATGGGGAAAGTATTGAATTTACCTAAACCTGAAGAGAGATTAATCCCTACTATTACTTCCTTAACAGTGGCGGTAATGAAGGGTGCTAATATAATCAGGGTGCATGATGTTAAATTCGCTGTGCAGGCAGTAAGGCTTACCGAAGCGATTATTAAAGGAAGCAATTAGAATAAGCATCAAGGATGATTCAAGCATAAGGAGACTGGATTGGTAAGCGATATGATTAGCGTCTGGAAGTTAATTTTAGAAATCAGCATACTCTGGTTTGTGATTTATCAGATTATGCTCTTTTTCCTGGGGACACGCGCAATACAGGTAGTGCGGGGGATAATTACCATTTTGATTGCCTTCTTTCTAGTGCAGAGATTAGGCCTAGAGAGAATCGAGTGGCTGTTGACTAATTTGTTTGCTATTTCGGTTATTGGTATACTGATTATATTTCAGGCAGAGATAAGGCAGGGCTTGGCGCGCTTAGGCCGGCATCATTTATTTAGTTTACCCTTGCGTGAAGAGGAACTCGATTATATTCTAAGAGAGGTTGTAAAGGCAGTCGATTTTCTTGCCCGTCAAGGTATCGGGGCGCTGATCGCCATTGAGCGAGAGGATTCCCTTAAACCATATACCGAGAGTGGCGTAGCTATTGATGGATTAATCTCTGCGGATCTATTGCAAAATATATTTACTCACGGCAGTATGTTGCATGATGGGGGAGTGATTATTCAGCACGGTCGGATTACTGCCGCAGGGTGCCTTTTCCCATTGAATGAGGACTTGGATATGAGTCGTATTTTTGGCATGCGCCATCGCGCGGCAATCGGCTTAACCCAGGAAACCGATGCAGTAGTGATTGTAGTTTCCGAAGAGAGGCAGGATGTATCTTTAACCTACGCCGGAAAATTATTTCAGGGTATGAAACGCGAAGATTTATTAGCAAAACTCAGACAGTTAATGCGGTCTAGAAAAACACCCCAAAAAACAAATGCGCGCCAGATTTAATTTAAAAGAGGTAATCAAGCATTGGTTTATTACTCACCCCTGGCTTAAATTAATCGCTCTAATCTTGGCAATTCTACTCTGGTTTTACATTGGCGGAGAATTACGGCGTTATCTATTATGAATTTAGGGGTAAACATTGATCATATTGCCACGATCAGAGAGATTAGAAAGGCTATTTTGCCTGAGCCGGTATTTGCTGCTTTGCTGTGCGAGTCTGCGGGCGCTGACAGTATTGTGGTGCATTTACGCGAGGATCGCCGCCACATAAAAGAGCGCGACCTTTATCTTTTAAAAAAGGTAGTAAGAAGCAAATTAAATTTAGAGATGTCAACTGCTGCGGATATTGTACGGGTTGCCTGTGAGGTTTGTCCTGATCAGGCGACCTTGGTTCCTGAGAGGAGGCAAGAATTGACTACTGAGGGTGGTTTGGATGTAGTCAGAAACACTAAAAAGATAGCTCAGGCAATAAAAAAATTAAAAAAACACAATATCGTAATCAGCTTGTTTATTGATCCGGTTAAAACTCAGATAGATGCAAGTTTAAAGTTGGCAGTTAAGATGATTGAGCTACATACTGGGAAATATTGTGAAGCAACGACAGCAGCAGCTAAAAAGGCGCGCTTGGGCGAGTTGGTTGGAGCAGCTAAGTATGCACATAGCAAGGGGATGATTGTTAATGCCGGACACGACTTAGATTATTATAATGTTGAGCCGGTAGCAAGAATCAGTCAGATACAAGAATTAAACATTGGTTATTCGATTGTTTGCCGGGCAGCAATGGTGGGGTTAGAGCGCGCGGTACGCGAAATGAAGGCATTAATTAAATGAATCCCGTTAGAACTAATTTGTCTAACGGGATAAGTGATTTAAGAATTCGCAAGGTTCTAACGGGATGAATATAGTTGGAAATGGCGTAGATATTATTGAGGTAAGGCGGATTAAAAATGCGATAAATAGGCACGGCCGGACTTTCTTGGAACGCATTTTTACAGATAAAGAATTAAAAATCGCCAGCGAACATAACAATCGCTTTCAGCATCTGGCAGGTAGATTTGCCGCCAAAGAAGCGGTATTTAAAGCAATGAACAAGGCAAGATTAGATTTTAAGGATGTTGAGGTTCTTAACGACACGCACGGAAAGCCATATTGTTCTTTGAAAAACTTTAATCAACAAAAATTCGATATCCATATTTCTATTTCCCATATAAAAAATTATGCGGTTGCCAACGCAATTATTACACAGGAAACCAGCAACCCATAAAGGCGACTTTGGCCACATATTCATTTTGGCTGGCTGTACGCGATTTAGTGGGGCAGCCCTATTATGCTCAAAGGCAGCTATGCGCTCAGGGGCTGGTTTAGTAACCTTGGGCCTGCCAAGTAGTTTGGTTAATGCAGTAGTTAAGCTGAAGACTCCAGAAGTGATGTTGGAGCCATTGGCCCAGACCAGTCAGCTTACCTTAAGCCTTAAGGCCTATCCCCGCATAAAAGGGTTATTAATGAACAAGGATGTTTTAATAATTGGGCCAGGCCTTACTCAGAATAGATCAACGCAGAATTTGGTTCGTCGGGTGATTAAGGATATTGATAAATCAGTAGTCATTGATGCTGACGGATTAAATGCGCTGTGCGGAAATTTAGGGTTATTGATAAAGAATAAAAAACGCCGCCAAATTATATTAACGCCCCACCCGGGCGAGATGTCCAGACTTATAGGCAAAAGCATAAAAGCAGTTCAGGCAGATAGGCAAGGGATTGCCCGCAAACTGGCTAGGCAGTATAAAATAACCGTGGCCTTAAAAGGGCAGCATACAATAGTGGTTGATTATCAGGGCAATTTATACATTAATAAGACAGGAAATCCGGGAATGGCTACTGCTGGTTCAGGTGATGTGCTGAGTGGAATGATTGGGGCATTTCTTGGACAAGGGTTAACCGATTTTCAAGCGGCAAAATACGCGGTATTTTTACACGGTCTAGCAGGTGATCTGGCAGCAGAAGAGAAAACCGGCATTGGCCTGATTGCCTCTGACATAATTGAAAAAATCCCTGAGGCAGTC
>JASFIK010000047.1:0-8852 GCA_050122705.1 Candidatus Omnitrophota bacterium
TCAAGCGTTGTAGTTAAACACTAAAGAAAATGCCCAGGTAGCTCAATCGGCAGAGCAGGGGTTTTGTAAACCTCAGGTTGTAGGTTCAAGTCCTATCCTGGGCTTAAATTTAGAAATTAATATGAAAATTATTCGTTACCCCAGTAAAAAACTTCAAGATATTTATCGGCGCGATATACCCAGGTCAAAGCGGATTAAGGAAAGGGTAGAGAGCATTATTGAGGATGTGCGCGTTCAGGGTGATGAGGCTCTGGTAAGGTATACCAAGAAATTTGATCAGGTTAAGCTTTCGGTTAAATCGCTGCGGGTTCAAGAAGCAGAGATTTCCAGCGCTTATCAGAATATCCAACCAGATTTTGTTAATTCCCTTAAAGTAATCATTGAGAATATAACCCGCTTTTACCGGCGGCAGATAAAGAGGTCTTGGAAGATAAAAGATGCTGAGGGAGCAATCCTGGGTGAGAATTATCACCCCTTAGATAGAGTTGGTTTATATATACCGGCAGCCCAGGCACCGCTGGTTTCCACGGTTTATATGACTGTATTGCCAGCTAAGATCGCCGGTGTCAAACAGATTGCCCTGGCTAGTCCCCCGGATAAAAATGGAAATATAAATCCACATATTCTGGTAGTAGCCAATTTACTAAAGGTGGATGAGATTTACCGGGTAGGCGGTGCGCAGGCAATTGCTGCCTTTGCCTTTGGTACAAAAAGTATCCCCCGGGTAGATAAGATAATCGGTCCGGGTAATCTTTATGTTACTGAGGCAAAGCGTCAGGTGTTTGGCTTCGTGGGAGTAGATATGCTTGCCGGCCCTACTGAGATAGTGGTTATTGCCAGCCGTTATTCTGATCCAAGGCTGGTGGTTGCTGACCTTAAGGCGCAAAGGGAGCATCACAAAGCCCAGGTATTTTTAGTTACCAATTCCCGGGCACTTGCTCGGCAGGTTAAATCACAGGTTGAGGGTAATGGATACATCATACTAACTAAGAATCTGGATCAGGCTGTTGAGGTAGCTAATCTTATAGCCCCTGAGCACTTAGAGATTTTGGTTAAGAAGCCAGTGAGTTTAGTCAAGAAAATAAGAAATGCCGGGGCAATATTCCTGGGGCCCTTTAGCCCGGTAGCAGTGGGGGATTATTTTGCTGGTCCCAGTCATGTTTTGCCTACTGGGGGAAGCGCAAGATTTTTTTCAGGCTTGAATTTATCCGATTTTATTAAAAGAAGTCATATCATTTCTTACTCTAAGAAGGCGCTTGAGAAAGCCAGGGGGCCGCTAGAGAAGATTGTCGGTATTGAGGGATTAAATCAACACGCAGAATCAGTTAAGGCCAGGTTTTTATAATCAGGAGAGAGAGCATGTTTGGACTGTTTAAGCGTAAACTAAGAAGAGTAGCAAGCATTGAGCGTAAGACTAAGGAAACCCAGATAAATTGCAGCTTTAATATCGACGGTAAAGGCAAGACAGAGATTTCAACCGGTATCGGGCTCCTCGACCATATGTTGGAGCTATTTGTCTTCCACGGGTTATTTGATCTTAAACTAAGAGTGATAAAGAGCGATTTAAACGTAGATTTACACCATACCAACGAAGACGTGGGGATAGTTATGGGGCAGGCCCTAAAAAAAGCACTCGGCGATATGCAGGGTATAAGCAGGTTTGGTTTCTTTTCTGCTCCCATGGAGGACGTCAAAGCAGATGTAACCGTGGATATATCAGGCCGCGGGCATTTTCAAGGCATAAGAAAAACAGGTATTCAAATAGCCCCTAACAAAGATAAAGTAAAGGATAACTATTCTGAGGAGCTGGCAAATCATTTTTTTGAATCGTTTGCAAAACAAAGCGGCATTAATCTAATTATTAATGCAGAGGTCCCTGCTACGACTTCCTTTGTGGATATCCACACCGTATTAGAGCCTATTTTTAAAGCATTAGGTAAGGCTTTGGATAAAGCCACGCAAATTGACCCACGCAGAAAAGGCATTCCTTCAACCAAGGGGATTATTGACTGACGATGCTAATTATTCCCGCAATAGACTTAAAAGACGGTAAGGTAGTCAGGCTAATCCAGGGGCGCTTTAATCAGAAGAAGGTTTATTCGGCTGATCCGATTAGTACTGCGCGACATTGGGAAAAACAGGGCGCAAGGTATTTACATGTAGTAGATCTGGATGGTGCTAAGACTGGCCGAGTTTGCCATCTAGATATAATAAAGAAAATGGTAAAAAGCGTTAGCATACCGATTGAATTTGGTGGGGGTCTGAGAAATAAAAGGAGCATCAGCCAAATATTAGATTGCGGTGTTGAACGGGCGGTTTTGGGCACAAAATTACAGGATGAGGATTTTTTGCGTGGTATTTTCAGAGAGTTTAAACAGAGGATCGTTACCAGTATCGATGTCCAGAATGATGTACTTAAAATCAGTGGTTGGCAAAGGAAGTATAAACGCTTAAGTATCCTGGATTTAATCAGCAGGTTGGAAGATATTGGTTTTAAGCAGATTATTTGTACAGATATTGCCCGTGACGGAACGCTTAAAGGCCCTAATATTGTAATGATTAAAAAAATCTTGAAGCATTCTCAGCTCTCGGTTATCGCATCGGGCGGAATCTCTAGCCTTAGGGACTTAATCAAATTAAAGGCTTTGAGTAAGCAGGGCCTGTGGGGAGCGATCGTGGGTAAGGCATTGTATGAAGCAAGATTTACCCTCAGAGAGGCTTTAAAGTATGGATAAGAGATATCCTTGTTTAGTTTTGGGTTTGTTTATTCTATTTATTCTGGGTGGTTGCATGACTACTTCTTTAAGACAGCCCTCATCTTTATCTGTCCAGATAAAGAATAAGGATGCCCAGATTGCTGATTTGGCTGCTGCTTTAGAAATTGAGCGCCAAGCAAGGCAACGCTGTCAAGAGGCAGTTGCCCAGCGCGATAAAAAGATAGAGCAATTAACCATTGCCTTGCATAAACAGCAGGGGTTGATTTCGCATTCCCCTCGTTCAAAGGATTATTATTTTTTTGTGATTGCTATGCAGACCGCCTTAAGAAATGCCGGGTTTCCGCTTGGTTTAATTGATGGAAAATTTGGTGAGCGTACTCGCAATGCGCTTAAGAATTTTCAAAAACAAAATGGCCTGGGCGAAGACGGCAAGTTAAATAAACGCACCTGGGAACGGTTAAGAAACTACCAATAAACAGTAATAAAAATGATACTATGAACAAGATTAGAATTAAGGATTTGCGGTTTAATCAGCAGGGCTTGATTCCGGCGATAATTCAGGATGCCAAGACAAAAGCAGTACTGATGCTGGCTTATATGAATAAGAGGTCTCTGGAGATGACCCTAAAATCAGGCAAAACCTGCTTTTGGTCCCGCTCCCGCAGGCAGTACTGGATTAAAGGGGCAACCTCCGGGAATTTCCAACGCGTAAAATTAATATATTATGACTGCGATATGGATGCCTTACTCATAAAAGTGAACCAGAAGGGAGTTGCTTGCCATACTGGCCAATATTCTTGTTTTTACCGAAAACTTAAATTAAGCAGGCGCAGGAAAAAAAGATAAACCATGTATTTCCCTAATGCAAAGGAATTTGCTAAATTAGCCAAAAAAGGCAATCTTATCCCGGTATACAAAGAGATACGCGCGGATTTAGATACCCCGGTCTCGGCATTTTTAAAAATCAACTCAGGCCGATATAATTACCTTCTTGAATCAGTAGAGGGAAGCCAGGCAATTGCCCGCTACTCATTCTTGGGAACCAAACCAGCTTTGGTATTAAGAAGCAAAGGTAATACCATGGAAATATTTGACAATCATAAACACACCCTAAAAAGAATTCATTTAAAAACCGATCCCTTAGATGAGATTAAGCAGATTATGTCTAGATATAAGGCAGTTCGACATCGAGGCCTACCGCGTTTCTGCGGTGGTTTTGTCGGATATTTAGGGTATGATGTAGTGCGATTCTTTGAGGAGATCCCTAATCAAAATCCAGATCATCTAAGGGTTTGGGATTGCATATGGATCTTAAGTGATACCCTGCTGGTTTTTGATCATTTCCACCATACAATTAAGATTGTGGCTAATGCCTTAATCTCAAAGCCGAGCGGGATAAGCCAGGCTTATGATTTAGCAAAGCGCAGGATTGAGCAATTACATGCACGTCTTAAAAGGCCAATTCGGTTAATTAAGACAAGGCGCATCAAGAAGCACCCCAAGATTATTTCTAATTTTAGAAAGCAGAGATATATTAAATTGATTAAACAGGCAAAGCGGTATATTCGCCAGGGAGAGATTATTCAGGTAGTGTCGTCTCAGCGCTTTAGTTTGCCTTTATCTGGTGATTCCCCACTTGATATCTACCGTACCTTAAGAAGTCTTAATCCCTCCAGTTATATGTTTTTTCTGCATCTAAAGGATATTTTTCTATTGGGTTCTTCTCCGGAAGTATTGGTGCGTTGCGAGGGCAATCGAGTAATAACCCGTCCGATTGCCGGCACCCGCCCGCGGGGCAGCAGTGTAAAAGAAGACCAGAAATTAGAGAATCAGTTATTAAATAGTAAAAAGGAAAAGGCCGAACATATAATGTTGGTGGATTTAGGCAGGAATGATTTGGGCAGGGTGTGTAAATTCGGTACAGTCAGGGTTAAGGATTTTATGCATGTTGAGAAATATTCCCACGTAATGCATCTGGTAAGTCAGGTAGAGGGCAGATTACTCAATAATAAGGATATATACGACTGCTTAAGGGCAACCTTTCCTGCGGGTACAGTAAGTGGAAGTCCCAAGGTCAGGGCAATGCAGATAATTGATGAATTGGAGAATACCCGCCGCGGGCCATATGCCGGCTGCGTTGGTTATTTTAGCTTTTCCGGAAACCTGGATACCTGTATTACCATTCGCACAATATTAATAAAAGACAATATTGCCTATATTCAGGCAGGGGGAGGCATTGTCGCTGATTCAGATCCTGAAAAGGAATATCAAGAGACAGTGAACAAAGCAAAGGCACAGATTGAGTCAATCATCACTTAAAGGAGGATAAATTATGTCAGTGTGTATACGTTTAAAAAGAATTGGCAAGAATCCCAAAGGGAGAAGTTTTTTTCGGTTTGCGGTTTTTAATAAACAGCAAGGCCGGGACAGCCGCTCGATTGAAGAGTTGGGATACTATGACCCTACCAAAGACCCGGAATTGATTAAGATAAATAAGGAGCGTCTGGAGTATTGGCTATCCTGTGGCGCCAAGATGTCCGAGACTGTAAAAAGCCTGGTAAATAGGGCAGACAAAATAAGCCAAACAGCAACCCAGAGTGAACCTGAGCCTGCAGATAAAGCTGCAACTGAGACTGTAGATAAGGCTACAACTGAGTCTGTGGCTGAGCCTCAAGATAAGGCTGAAAGCGATCTAGAAACCGAAGACAAAACAAGGAGCTGATATGCAACCTGCTACCCCTAATCCCTTAATTAATCTCCTACCACTGGTTATTATTTTTGTAATCTTCTATTATCTGCTTATCCGGCCGCAGAAATTAAGCCAGAAAGAGCATCAGAAGATGATTGAGAATCTGAATAAGAATGACGAGATTGTGACCACAGGCGGCTTACACGGTAAAATTATTAATCTCAAAGAAAAAACCCTGATTTTGCGCATTGACGAGAATGTCAAGGTTGAGATTGAGAAAAATTGCGTTGCTTATTTAAAAAAACAATAAAAACTCAGTGCGATTTAAAATTACCAGGAATGCGAAATGCCGAGAAGAACTTTATATAAATTAATATTGATATTAATCCTGGTTGGGTTAATGGCTTTTTATGCATTTCCTTTAGATAAGAGAATAAATCTGGGATTGGATTTAAAAGGAGGGATGCATCTTTTACTCAGAGTAGATATTGCCAGTCTGGATAAAGAGGCAAGAATAGGAGCAGTTGAGCGGGCAGTTGAGATTTTACGTAATCGCATTGATGAATTTGGGGTGCGTGAACCGGTTATACAAAAGCAGGGAGAAGACGAAATTATTGTACAGTTGCCGGGAATAACTGATCGGGAGCGCGCCTTAGCATTAATCGGGAAAACCGCATTTTTGGAATTTAAGTTAGTTTCTAGCGATAATGATATGTTATCTGCTGCCTTAGCTGGTACGGTTGCCGAGGGCTATGAATTAAAACGCTCTCAAGAGGATGATGAGCCTTTACTTGTTGAGCAGAAAGCAGTATTGACTGGCGAAGCACTCAAGAATGCTTATGTGCGTTTTGATCAATCTGGATTTGGTCAGCCGATCGTGGCTTTAGAATTTAATGCAGAGGGAGCAAAAAAATTTGCTCAGATCACCGCCGATAATATAGGCCGCAGGCTAGCCATAACCCTTGACGGTAAAGTGCAATGTGCCCCACGCATAAAAGAAGAGATTCCTACCGGAGAGGGAGTAATTAGCGGTCGCTTTACTCTTCAGAAGGCGCAGGATTATGCCCTAGTTTTAAGGGTGGGTGCCCTACCTGCTCCTATGGTTATAGAGGAAGAGAGGACAGTTGGTCCGCTCCTTGGCCAGGATTCAATCAGAACCGGCCTTAAGGCAAGCATTATTGGTTTAAGCTCAGTACTTATATTTATGGCGATTTATTACTGCCTGCCTGGCTTAATTGCTGATATCGCACTCTTGCTAAATTTATTGTTCATTTTTGGTGGATTAGGGATTTTACCAGTGCTTTTTCCAGGGGTTTCCGCAACCCTTACCTTGCCAGGGATTGCCGGCGTGGTTTTGTCTTTGGGTATGGCAGTAGATGCTAATGTATTGATTAATGAACGGATGCGCGAAGAATCCAACCTTGGACGGCCTTTGCTGACTGTAATTGCTAACGGTTATGGTAAGGCCTTCTCAGCAATTATTGATTCAAATCTGACTACTTTGATTGCCGCATTTTTATTATTTCAATTTGGCACTGGTCCAATTCGCGGCTTTGCGGTAACCTTGAGCATTGGTTTATTAAGCAGTATGTTTACTGCCCTGGTAGTGACCCGGACTATCCTGGAGTTATTAGTGCGAAATTTAAAGTTAAAGAAATTATTTATGTTGCGCTTGATTAAAGATACCCGGATTAACTTTATCACTAAGAGGAGGCTATGTTATTTTATTTCTCTTTCAGTGATTATTGTAGGATTATCAGCAGTACTGACAAAAGGGAATGCTGCCTGGGGAATAGACTTTACCGGAGGAACAATTCAGGAATATAAGTTTGACCAACCGGTTGCAATCGAGCAGCTGCGTCAGTCCTTGTCAGGGATTGACCAAACTCAAGCCAGGATTCAGCAATTTAAAGACAACCCCAATATTTATTTGATTAAGTCCGCAGAAGATGAGGGTAGGCTGGTAAGTGAATCACTTAAACAGGCATTTAGTGATCGAAAAATAGATATGCTGAGGGTGGAAAGCGTGGGACCTATAGCTGGTCAGTATTTAAGACATAAAGCCACTTCTGCTATGATTTGGGCGTTGATCGGCATACTTATATATGTTGCCTTCCGTTTTAAGCATTTTAATTTTGCACTTGCCGGAATCATTGCCCTGTTTCATGATTGTTTAGTCACCATAGGATTTATGGGTTTAACCGGCCGGCAGGTAGACTTAATTACTGTAACTGCAATCTTGAGCATAGCCGGTTATTCCATAAACGATACCATAGTTATTTATGACCGCTTAAGAGAGAATCTCAAGCATATGCCTAGGCTTAGTTTGGCTGAATTAATTAATTTAAGCATTAATCAAAATTTAAGCAGAACCTTACTTACCACTTTCACCACCCTATTAATTGTGGTGGCGCTAATCATCTGGGGAGGCGAAATCTTAAGTAATTTTGCCTTTGCCCTATTTGTCGGATTTATCGCAGGTACGTATTCTACTATCTTTATTGCTTCACCCTTAGTGCTTTTAACTGCCAAGTCAAAATCATAATCCAATCGCAAAGCAGAATCATCTTCAATGTTCCCAGCATTAAAATTATACATCCATCAAGAGATAAGGATTGATCTGGTTTTATCCAAGCTTGATGAATTTGGTTATATGCGCCAGGATGCAATAGCCAGGGAGGGCGAATTTTCCCGACGCGGCGGTATTATTGATGTCTGGCCAGTAACCTTTGAGTTGCCTTTGCGTATTGAATGGGAGGTTGACCAAATACACACCCTAAGGAGCATTGATTTGCCAACCGCAAAGAGCTTCTGGGATCATACCGTAGTAATCATTCTACCGCTGTGCAAAACCCGCGCAGTCAGCCGGATTCAATTCAAGGAAGATATACCATTAGGTAATTTTTTGGATATCAAGTTTGGTGACTATGTAGTTCATAATCGCTATGGAATAGGCAAATTCATTGGCCTAGATAAGATCCGCATTACCGATGCTTATCAGGACCATATGGTTATTGAATATGATCGGGGGGAAAAATTATTTGTTCCCCTGGAGCAAGTGCATTTAGTGCAGAAATATGTAGCTTTTGGTGTACGTCGCCCAAAATTAAATCGGTTAGGAACTAAGGAATGGCTGCGCACTAAGCAGAGAGCAAGGAAAGGGGTTCAGCACCTGGCCTGGGAGCTGTTATCAACTGAGGCAATGCGCAGAGCCAGAACCGGATTTTCCTATTCTAAAGATACGCCCTGGCAGAAGGAATTCCAGGCAGGCTTTCCATTTGTTGAGACCACTGGTCAGAAAAGGGCATGGAATGAGGTAATCCAGGATATGGAGTCAGAGAAGCCAATGGATCGGCTTTTATGCGGAGATGTAGGCTATGGTAAAACAGAAGTGGCCATGCGCGCTGCCTACAAGAGCATAATGGATAATAAGCAAGTGGCATTTT
>JASFIK010000048.1:0-8827 GCA_050122705.1 Candidatus Omnitrophota bacterium
AGTGTAGACCAAACTCAGATTATTAATCCGACTATTCTCGCCAACATATATCTTATAACATATCTGATTCCCTGCAGCGATGCCTTGTTTTTGGGGAATCCCGTTAACCAGGGGCGTAAAATGAATGCCCCCGTCTGCGCTTACCTCAACGCTGACTTGGCCTTGAAAATCCCAGTTAGCAGTAATCTCTTTGATTGTCCCCTCAGTAGGAATACAGGCGGATTCATATACCCCTGGCTTATCCAGATTAAGCTCAAAAGTTAACGGCTCCTGCCAGGTGATTGTTTCTGCCCAGGTGATTGCCGGAAGAAGCGTTAATAGAATTATGATTGTTTTTGTGATTAATCTCATCTCATCAACCCTCACCTTAAGCATAACATCCCTTACCTATATATCACAATAGCCAAACTACTCAATCTGGGTGCACAAATTACTCAATTTTAAAGCCCATTTAAATGGCTTTATTTTTAACAATGAATAGTTGAATATTGCCAATTTTTTAATAAAGATATAACTCTTTAAATCACAAATAGATACAAAAATAAATGGGCACATCCCCCTCTCTTTTAAATAGAAGGATGTGCCCATGTTGTCTTGCGCCTTTTCCATCCTGCTTAGCCTTTAGCTGGCACCCTTAGCTTTTATCCCTAATTCTCCAATTTCCACCTCAGCTCTTTCAACTTCCTGCCTCCATATCTATAATCTTATTCTCAATTGCGTATTTAATCAAATCAGTTGTTTTATGCAGGTTCAGCTTCTTTAAAATACTGTTTTTGTAATTCTCTACTGTACGGCGACTAAGAAAAAGATCTTGGGCAATCTGTTTGGCGGTCTTACCCTCAGCCACCAGACGCAAGACATCCTGCTCGCGTTCACTCAAGATCTGAGTGCCCAAGCTGGCAGGTGATTTGACCTGGCCAACTGTCTGGGCTAAATAATCAGAAATTTCTGCACCTAAGTATACCCCGCCCTGCATAATCCGCCTTAATGCCGGAATAAGCTCCGAAGCTACATTATCTTTATTGATATAGCCGTTAATCCCCAAACGTAAGGCGCGCAACACATAGGCACCCATCTTATGCACGCTAATAATTACAATCTTGGTAGAAGGCGAGATATGGCGAATCTGCTCAATTATATCCAGGCCGCTAATCTTAGGCATAGTTATATCGAGCAGAATAATTTTTGGTTTGAATTTTCGGGTTAGCTCTTTTGCCTCTTCCCCATCCTTGGCCTCAGCCACTACCTCATATTCTGAATGCGCTGCCAGAATGCTTTTTATCCCTTCCCTGATAACATCATGGTCATCTGCGATTACTATCTTGTTTGCCATAAATGCTTAAAGATTTAATTCCGCAACTATGCGCGTTCCCTTACCCGGGTCAGACTCAATATTCATCCTGCCACCGAGAAGCTCAACCCGCTCTCTTAGTCCAAGCAGCCCTAACCTATCCTTTGGCCCATCCTGCAGAAAGCGATTATAATCAAATCCAATCCCATCGTCTTCCACGCTTAACTGAACTGCATTTTCCTTTTTCTTAAGGCTGAGTTTTACATTTTGTGCTTTTGAATATTTAGTAATATTGGTCAATGCCTCCTGGGCTATCCGATAGAGAATCAGCCGCTGTTCTGAAACAAGCTTTATCTCTTGCTCAGGCTTATAATAGGAATAATTGTATCCGGTCATCTGTCGATATTGCAAAAGCAATGCCTCCAGTGCCGAGACAATTCCCACCTCCTCTAATGCTGAGGGGCGTAAAAGATAGGCAATATTATGTGCCTTTTCTGCTAATTTATTCAGGATGGTCCGGCATTGGTTCAAATCGCCCAAATCTAAGTAAATCTTTAAGGCGCTTAAGTCTTGCCCCATTTCATTATGTACTTGTATGGAAAGATTTTTTCTCTCCTCATCCTCAATCCTCAACATCTGGGAGAGTAATTGCTTCTTCTTCTCCTCTTCGCGACGGTTGCGTTGGTAAACCCCGATTGCAATAAATCCGCCGCTTGATATACTTAATAACAAACAAAGGCTTAAGAGAAAGATTGCATTCCTCTTTTCAGTGCGGGTTGTATTAAGCTGTCGCTGAATCTCATCAAGGATATTCTTCTCTACTGTCTCGCTTAAAAATCCATCTATTTTGTATAACCTGTCCTCAAAGGTCATCAATAATTCACTAAAATATGCCAGTTCAGTCTCCGGAGAACGGGTTTCTATTTTCTGGATAATCTCTTCTCCCAAAGCGCGTAATTGGGAAACATTAAGCTGTAATCTTTCTACCCACTCTTGCTGCTGGGGATTACCTGAGGTATGAGAGGAATAAACCGATAAATACCGGTCAAAATTCTGGGCAGCAATCTCTTGTGTTTCCAGGTCTAGGACACGGGGAGCAGCCTCTAAGAATTTTGTGGTTTGCCAAAAAACCAGATTGCGGATACCCTTGCCATAGAGACTATTGTTTATCCTCATCTCTAAGGCTGCCTGCTGCAGGCTGAGGTGCTGTGTGCCTAAAGCCTCAATGGTATTACTTAAATGCTCAATCTGGAATATGCCGATGATACCGACAGCCGCAATCAGAATAATTAGGGAACCGAAGCCAAAAATCTCCGCTGCCTTAAAGTATGCTTTCGGCATCTTAATTGGCGGTTGTGCTTGATGTCCTTGATTCTAAATCGGAAATCCACTGCTTGACCTGATCTGCATCCTCGGCATCAGGACAAAGAATTAGATATTTGCGGTAGTGGTAGATGGCCTTGGGATAATCACTTTTATACTCCTCATAAAGAATCCCCAGGTTGTAATGTGAAGGACAGTGTTCGGGGTTAGCCTCTAATGCCTTTTCATATTCAATGACCGAGTTGTCAAAATCCTGGCGGTCAAAAAAATTGACCGCTAAATTATAATGAATGGTTGATTCTTTTAATTTTACCTCTTCTTCTAAATCTTTGACGGTCTGATTAAGTCGGGTAAGCTCTGTTTCCTTTTCTGCCAATTGACTATCAAGCTTAGTTGCTTTATCCCCTGCCTTAGATTGAGCTGCAGTTTGTAATTTTCGGTTATCTTCTCGTAAAGTGGCCAGCTGGCGTTCGGCGTTGGTTAACTTTCCTTGTAATTCCTGGACCTTGCCCTTGTAATTTTCTACCTGGGTTGATAATTCAACTGATTTCTTTTGCGAATCATTCTCTAACTTATCAAAGGTCTCCTGTAATTCTTGCCTTTGCTGCTCGATTACGGTTATCTCCTGGGATACATCCTCTATCTGCTTTTCCATTTCATGGCGCAATAATTCCAAAGAAAGAATCTTTTGCTTTGAAGTGCCGATTTGATTAATAAAATAAACCGTAGCGCCGGTCATCACTGCAGCATAAGCAATCAATAACACCAACGCTAAGCTAATAATAAATTTCTTTGTACCTGCTGCCTTAGTCTTCATTTAGTTTAACGTAAGAAACCCTTCTGGGGCCGCCTGAAAGCCACTATCTCAGTTGACTCTCGCTTAGCCAACTCCGTACTCTCTCCAGTAATAATATGCGGCCTTAAGAAAATAACCAATTCGGTTTTAGAAAAATCATCTATCTGGCTGCCAAACAACCAGCCAATAATCGGGAGCTTATAAATCAGGGGAACCCCTACATTCGAGGTAGACTTCTCTTTCTTAATCAATCCGCCGATCATAATCATTGAGCCATCCTTTACCTTAACCACTGTCTCTGCCTCAGCAGTCTCAACGATTGGGATTCGGCTCTGTAAGAGTTTGGTTTCCAGATATTCCTTGACTACGCTCACCTCGGGTTTTATCTTCATAATAATATAACCATCATTGGTAATGCGGGGGACCACATTAAGCTTTATTCCCACATCAACAAACTCCACTGTCTCGCTGGTAACCGTGGTTGCCTCAGCCTGGCTTAAGGTACCAGTAGTATATGCCTCACGAGTACCAATGAGTATCTTTGCCTCTTCGTTATTTAAGGCAGCAATGCGTGGCCGGGAAAGAATATTGGTGGTACCGGCAGTTTGTAAAAATTGCATAATTGTATTGTATCCGTCATTTGATACAGTGCCTACGCTAACATAAGATTGCTTTGCATTGCTAAAGCTAGTTGAATTTAATAAGGGGAAATCTCCGTAGAACTTACCCCCCATTTGTAGGTTATTTAACCTAAGGTCTTCGAATATCCGCTCCCAGGATATCCCGTATTCAAACTTATCACTTAAGATAACCTGTATAATTTCTGCCTCAATAAACACCTGTGGGGTCGGCTCATCAAAAGCAGAAATAACGTCCTTAACCAAAGACATCTTCTCAGGTAAATCAGAGATAACCATTTTATTGGTACGCTTATCTACCTGTAATGTGCTTGTCCCGGGAGTTAAAATCTTAGAAACCTCTCCCTGAATCTCATCAGCCTTAGCGTAATTCAGCTCAAACACTCTTTGTGGCTGCAGCTGTTCCAGGGAAGCCAATGCCTTTTCCATATCACCGAGCACTTCGGGAACATCAATCACAATCACCGTAGCTGAGGATGCATCAATTATAATCTTTCCGATATCTGACTTTATCTGGCTAAACACATTAAATACTGCCTGCGGGTCAGCAGCGGCAAGTTGGAAAATCTTCAATTTCCTTTGTTCATAATACTTCTTGCCAAAAGTCTGCTGGTACTCTGCGCCAGTCATCACATAAATTATATTCTCTTTTCTGTCTGCGGCTAAATCCTGACTAACCAGAATAACCTCAATCGCATCCTCAACCGAAATATCATTAAGAAAGATATTTATCCTGCCCTTTACCTGGGCAGAGGGAATAATATTAAGCTCACTCTTGCGCGAGAGTATCTTGAATAACTCAGTTACCTCAACCCCCCGCAGGTCCAGTGAAATAGTCTCACTCTCCTCTGTTTGCTCCGGTTGCTGCGCAAAAGTTACCTGAGGAGTAAATCCAATTAACAATATTAAAATATAGCAATATATTAATCTACGTATCATTTTAATTCTAAAGTCTCCCCTCCCTTCCTAAGAACTACTTTATCAGCCTCAATTGCTTCAATGGTGATTGAGCCCAAGATTGTCTCATTGGGGCTGCCTAAATGAGTACGCCCATCCTTATCTTCAATGAGTGCTTGGAAGCTATCCTTATCTATAGTAATAATACCCACTAATTTTAAACCCAACTGCTCTACCCTTTGATGGGAAATCGCACTCGCGCCATCTGTGCCGATAACATCAAACATATTTCTGCTGATAATTGCCTGTAAATACTCATCCCGGCTTAACAATGAAACTTCAGACGGCTTTTGTATATCAATTTTTGCGCTGCGGCCTGAAAGCGGCATTCTCATCAAGGGTGACGGCCTTAAAAGAACAAATACAAAAAAACCAGTAGATATAACTGCTGCCCCAATCAAGAATCGATTGGTCAAATCTAAAAAATTAAGCCGAAGTATATTTTCTGTTAGTTTGCCTAATGCCGCAGGACTGGCCCCCTTTTTAAGGGTAATGCCAGAAGCTGCCTTAGCCTTTGGCTGCTCAATTATCCTAAGTAATTTTTCCTCCGGGCTGACTGCCTTTTTACCGAACATTTAAGGTCATTGATTCTTCAAAAGTTAAATCTTGAATTAGGTTCTTATCTACCTGTCTTAGGTTATGCATTACCACAGCCTCCAGGGCGCGATGACAAAACATGGTTATCTTGCGCGGAGAACCGCGGGTAATCTCAAAGATTGCCTGGATTGCCTCATAAGTAAAAAGATCATTGTCCTTAGGTAAACCTGCTTTATGCAGACGAAAGCGGATTAATTCCTCTGCTTCTTCTTGAATTAAAGGCTTGAGTATAAATTTTAAGTCTATGCGGTCCAAAAGGTTTTGCATCTGCTTTAATTTCGGTAAAATCTCTAATTGTGATAATAGCACAAGTTGGAGTAGTTTATAATCATTAGTCTCATAATTAAGCAAGGTGCGTAAGGTCTCTAAGGAGACCGAGTTAAGCTTCTGCGCCTCATCAACCAGCAATACTACTATCTTACCCTCCTCCACCCCCTTTTGAAAAAGGAAGTCTTTTATTGCCTCCCTATATTCTGCAACCGTTGCTCCGTTCATATCAAAATCAAGCTGAAATTGCTTAATTAAGTCAGCGAGAAATGCCCGCTCATCCTCATAAGTAGGGTCAAGAATCATTGTGCAGATGATATCCGGTCGCTGGCTAACCATCTGTAAAACCTTCCTTAAAAGCGTGGTTTTACCCACTCCTACATCACCCAGAATTAACGATAGGCCCCTGCGCAGCCGTATCTCAATCATCAGACGCATCAGTGCGGTATGATGCTGTGACGATTGATAGAAGAAATCTGGGTCAGGGCTGGTTGAAAATGGCTCTTTCTTTAAGCCTAATAGACTATAATAACTCATCTCGGATTACCCTCAGCGAATAGCCCTTTCGCTTAAAAATCCTGATCTTCTTAAGTACCCTAGCCACCTGGCTAGACGAATAAAGCCGCTTGTTCCCCCGATTGGCATAGACCTTAAACAGACCAATATTGGTATAGTAGTTTACTGACTGATAAGATAGATGGAACTGCTTGGCAATATCATTAGCCGAGATTAAATCCTTTTCTTGAGGCATAGTGCCCTAAGATATAGCATATATTATAAGTTTTGTCAAGTATTATTTTATACTGATATATTATAAATAAACAGAAAAATCCTTGACTTTTTAATAAATTTAGCTTAAAATCTTAGCATAATGAAGCGATTGCTGAAAGTTATATCCATTTTCTTATTGATTTTGGCACTGACTGCCCCTCTCTCCGAGTCTCAATTCGACGAGAGTAATCTAAAAGAAGCCTGGAGGCAAGCTATCTCCTTATATAAAAGAGGTGAATATAATGCCTGCTTAGCAGTGCTTGATGAAATCAAGTTAGTGGCTCCAAATTGGCAGGCGAAGAAAGTAGATAAATATGTAAAATTGTGCGAAAAAAAGATTGAGGCATTGAGGCAAAAGTCATTAACCAAGCCACAGGATAGCTGGTGGGAACTCATGGCATCTGAGGAGTTTGACCAACCAGAGCGTAGTTCAATTGAGGGTCTATTTACTGATTACGCTGATCTAAAAAAACAGCTAGAGAGGAAAGAAACAAAATTACAACTTCTTAACCAACAACTTAAACAACTGCAAACCGATTCCGCAGCCCTACATTCTCAACAATTAGCCCGGGAAAATTCCTTATTAAAGATTAGGCTGAAAAGCTATGAGGAGAATCTAGAAGATTTAAAAAAGGAGAATCTGGAAGTATCCCTGTTGCAAAAACAGCTGATTGCTTTAAATGAACAAATCAAGCAAAAAGATTCTGCAATCAATTCATTGAATATCCAGTTAGCAAAATTACAAGGCTCAACAACTGACCAGGAAAAAGACTATCTTTCCTTAAAGAAGGCAATTGATGCAAAAACCGAAGAATTTAATCTCTTTTTAAAAGAGAAGGATACCCAGATTAGCGCCCTGGATGAACAGGTAATCAGTCTGCGCCAGATGTTAGAAGAAGCAAAAAAAATCCAGAATGAAAAATATCAGCTCGCCCAACAGGTAGAAAGCCTCAATTCAGAGATAGATCAGTTAAAAGATGAATTGCAAAGTAAAGATAACTTGATTCAACAAGCGAGATTAGAAAAACAACAACTGAGTGAAGAATTAAAGGAGAAAGAGGGTTTAATCAAACAGGCAAATCAAAGGCTAATCGAGGTAAATCAAGAGGTAAATAGTTTTAAATCAGAAATAGATGAATTAAAAAATGGCCTCAAGCAAAGGGGCAAGACTACTCAAGCAGCCAGCGCTGCGGTAAGCTGGAAAGAGGAACAGGAAAAAACCAGCGCGCAAATTGAAAAATTACAAAAGGAACTGAGTTTTACTTTAGAAAAATACAAATTATTGGAACAAGACTCCCGGCTTATGGAAAAGGATTATAAAGCCCTCCAAAGACAACTTACAGATAAGGAAAAAAATCTCAGGATTGCCCAGAAGAATTACGATGCTTTACAAAAGAAACTTGCAGATAGTGAAAGGTACATCGCTCAGCTTAAAAAAAGAGGTAAAGCACGCGCAGAAACAAGCAAAGTCAAAGATAGTCCCGCAGAAGAAAATAGAATCAGACAATTAACTGCGGAAATCAACAGGAAAAATCAACTCCTTGCCCAGAAAGAGGCTGAAATATCATCCCTAAAACAAACTATCCAGAATACCTACAGCCTGTTTGAAGACATTTCTGGCTCTTCTAATTAATGCCCTGACAAATATTTAAACGCACCCAAGCTTGCTTTAGCGCCCTCTCCACAGGCAACAATAATTTGCTTCTCGCGGATATCGGTAACATCCCCACAGGCAAATATTCCCTCAATACTGGTTTTATTTTCCGAGTCAACGATTAACTCTGAGGAATTGTTTTTCTTAACCCCTTTCGCAAAATCAGAATTAGGCATCCATCCAATTTCAATAAACACTCCCTTTAGCTTAAAATCGAGAATCTGTGATTCTCTTTCAATCTCTATCCCCTCCACAAAGGTATCGCCATAAATCCTCTTTACCTTGGCATTATTTAAAACCTCAACCCGCTTGCTCTTTATAACCTTTTCAATCATTATCGGGTCTCCGGTAAGCTGGGCAGCGATATTTATGATGTAAATTTTCGGGGAAATCTTTATCATCTGTAACGCCGCATCTAAAGCAGAATTCCCTCCCCCGATTATAGCCACTGACTTATCCTTAAACAAAGGGCCATCACAGGTAGCACAGTAGGTTACGCCCTTATTTTTGAATTCCCTTTCTCCAGGAACATT
>JASFIK010000049.1:0-8827 GCA_050122705.1 Candidatus Omnitrophota bacterium
AAGGGCGCGCGTGGGATTTCGCTGTTTCAGATTTAATTTTAGTAGTTTACGGAAAGAAAGCGGAGGGATAAAATTCTTGGTAAGGTGTTCTACTTCTATATAATTCATTGGGTTATGATTCTTCACTCTTACACTAATGTACAGGTATGGAGGAGTATATTAAAGCTTAATAGTGTATAGTGTATTGAATTTAAGTCTAACAGAAAAAGAATACGTCGTCAAGCGCGCTTTAATCTTAGAGAAAACACTTGACTTATTAAACCCTTTATTTTATGCTATGTTAAAGAAAAAAGGAGTGTTGCGTGCCACAATATGAATTAAACCTAAGGGATTACTTAAGGATATTCAGCAAGAGGAAGGTAATCATCGTAGCTACCTTTTTGCTGGTTACTATTGGCAGCACATTTTATCTTTCTCGGCAACCCGTATTTTATAAGGCAAGTACAACCGTTAAGATTGAAGAACGAAAGACTATTGCCGGACTCCTAACTGAATGGATTGCTTATACTCCAGCAGATATAATGGAATCGCAGGCAAAGATAATCAGGGGCTATCCAATTTTAGAAAAGGTTGCCCTACGCCTGGGAATGATTAACCAGGATTCTTCTAAGTCAGAGGCAAACAGGGTAGTAAGTAGCTTGCAAGGCAAAATTGAAACCGAAACCATTACCCGAACTAATATCATCCGCATTACTGCTACCACTGATACCGCTCGGGCGGCAATGGTTTTAGCTAATGCTGTAGCTGAAGTATACGTCCAAGAGAATCTATTAGAGAAGACCAAACAAGCCCGTCATGCCCGTCAATTCATTGAAGAGCAATTGTTTTCTCTGGAGAGCAGGCTGCAACAGACTGAGGAGCTATTAAAGGAGTTTAGCGATGAGGTTAAAAATATAAGATTAGCTCCGGCAATTGAACAAAAATTAATCGACTTAGAATTTGAACTCAGCGAATTATTACAAAAATATACGGAAAAGCACCCTCGGATTATGCAGATAAGAGAACAGATTAAAGATATGGAGATGCAAATCCAGGGATTCTCCGGTCAAGAGCTGGAATATGCACGTTTAATTCGCGAGGTGGAAGTAAATAAAAAGCTATATGCTATGCTTAAGGAAAAACTTGAAGAAGCACGCATTTCTGAAGCTGAGAAGGTGAGCGATATCTCTATAGTTGATCCAGCGGTTCTCCCAGGAGCGCCATTTTCTCCTAACCGAAATATTGGGATTGTAATTGGGGGGATGATGGGACTAGTTCTTGGAGTTGCCCTTGCATTTGTTCGAGAGACTATGGATACATCTATTGGGACTATCGAGGATGTTGAGAGTGTAGTAAAGTTACCAGTTCTGGGTGTAGTTCCTTCTATTGAACAGGAGTTTCAAGAGGAGCGAGGTTTTTTCTCAAGAGTCAGCAATAAAATCTTGCCCACCCGTAAAAAAAGCGAAGCTGAAGAAAAGACGGTTCGCCTGATTACTCATTTCAGACCAAAATCTCCGGCAGCTGAGTCATTTCGCAACATCCGTACTAATCTTAAACTCGATTCTTCTAAGAAAACCGTTCTTGTTACTAGCTCAAGTCCACGAGAAGGAAAGACCACAATCATGACTAATTTAGGTTTAGTTATGGCACAAACCGGAGCAAAGACCTTGTTGGTCTCTTCAGATTTAAGGCGTCCTGCCTTGGCCAAGACCTTTGGTATAAAAAGAGAGCCGGGTATAACTGAGGTTCTTGCTGGTACAATAAGCTTAAAACAGGCATTAAGAAATGTGGCTGATGTTATACTCGGAGATATGCAGCTTGAAGAGATAATTGGTAAACCCACAGGCATAGATAATATCTGGATTTTTCCTAGCGGCGAGTTACCCTTTAATCCAACCGAGCTTTTAGAAACCAGAGAGTTTGCCGGTCTAATTGAGGAACTCAAGCAAAGATTTGACTTTATTCTTTTTGATTCACCACCCGTTCTCCCGGTAACCGATGCCAGTCTCCTGGCTCCCAAATTAGATTATGCAGTGATTGTTTATGAGATTGGTCGGACTAGCCGCGATGCGCTTTTGCGTGCCAAACTGCAATTAGAGTCTGTGGGAGGGAAAATCAGCGGTATAGTTTTAAATCATACTCAGCCACAGACCGAAGCCATCTCAACTTACCCTTATTATTATCATTACAAGTATAGATATTATGGAAGCGATGAGGCAAAGGATAGACAGAGAAAGAAAGAGGTGCAAGATAAGGAGGGATAAATTTACAAGCAGCAAGTATGTAAGGATGTAAAATTTAGCAAGCAGGTTGATTAAAATGAAGGGGCTTTTAGCCCCTTAATTTTTATAAACTTTATTTGTATGCATTTCCTGTTAATCTGTTTTCTATTGGTGTTGTTGATTTGGCTGGGGGGATTAATTTTAAGATCCCGCTCAAGACAGGTAAGATTTTTTTTATCGCTAAGTGCAATTTCTCTTCTTGCGATTAGTATCCTATTTATAATTAGCCATCATAAAGAAACCCATTCTTTAGCATTGATTTTAATATTATACGTTAGTGTTATCTTAGCTTTGTTTTATTACTTGCGCCGGTTAGGCTAAGAGGCAAGAGAGATGTATCAGGATAGGGAGCAACATATACAGACCGTATTTGGAGTGTTATTTTCTCTATTATTCCTCGGCTTTATAATGTTCTTAAGCACTTCTAAACTGCCCTCACAGACTTTTGCCCTAATTTTTATTCTTGCGCCAATTGTTTTTCTCATCACTTTTATCAATACCGATGTTGCATTGATCATATTAATCTTTTCTATGCTTCTTTCTCCGGAGCTTAAGTTAGCCGAGGTTCCTCAGCGGGCAGTGGTTGTGCGCATAGATGATATCTTGCTGATTGTGGTATTTTTTAGCTGGTTAGCGAAGATGGCGATAAACAAACAATTAGGACTACTTAAACACACCCCCCTTAATCTACCGATGATTGCATATATATTAGTCTGTATTCTTTCAACTGGCATAGGTATACTCCTGGGGCGAATCAACCCATTAAAAAGCTCCTTTTATATTCTGAAATATTCTGAATACTTTATGCTCTACTTTTTAGTGACTAATAATATACGAGATAAGCAACAGATAAGGCTCTTTATCACAGCCTTCTTAATAACCGGTGTAATAATTTGCGCTTATGCTACATCGCAGATAGGATCTTTACCTCGGGTTACTGCACCCTTTGAAGGTTCTCAAGCTGAACCCAATACTCTGGGAGGGTATTTGATTCTACTGTTTGCCGTTTGTATGGGGCTTTTTTTATACACTCCTTCTTCAAGAGAAAAATTATTTTCAGGCGCACTAGCCGGTTTTATTATATTGCCTTTTCTATTTACTCTATCAAGGAGTAGTTATTTTGCCTTTATTCCGATGTATTTGACCCTGATTATATTCTCCAAAAAGAAGAAAGCCTTCCTGATAATAATATTAATATTAGCCGTTTTAATTGCTCCGATTATTTTACCGATGGGGACAAGGTTAGCGACTGAGCGGGTAGCTAAGACATTCACCCCCGGAGCTATATATGAGCCTTTTGGTAGACGGATACCATTAGATGATGCTGCTTCTGCCCGCGTCCAGAGTTGGAAAAGGGTTTTTGGGCAGTGGATGAGGCGTCCGTTTTTAGGCTATGGAGTTACCGGCGTTGGTTTGGTTGATGCTCAATACCCGCGTGTGCTAGGTGAGACAGGGATTATTGGATTTTGGATATTTGTTTGGTTGCTGATGGCTATTTTTCGAAGTATCGTAGGTACCATTAATAATACGGATGATGAGTGGTCGCAAGGCTTGGCTTTGGGCTTACTGGCGGGGTTTATTGGATTGCTCATTCAAGCCCTTGGTGCCAATACCTTTATTATTGTGCGGATAATGGAGCCATTCTGGTTTTTAACCGCGGTAGTGATGATGTTGCCAGAAATTTCTAAACAAGAGCAAATTATTAAAGAATAATGAATATCTGCATTCTAACCAGATCAACCCTGGCGCATCAGATGGGGGGTGTGCAAGTACATTGTCAAACATTAAGTGAAATGGCTGTACTAAAAGGTCATTGTGTAACCATTATTACCACTAAACATCCCAAAGGATTAGAATATGAAGAGAAAAATGGATGTAATGTTTATTACCTACCAAATACGAGATCTGCACGATTCAGTAAATCCTGGTGGAGGGAAAGTGCTAAGAAGATTACTCAACTGCATAAGAAAGAACCATTTGATATTATTTGGGCAGAGCATTTATCAGGTTATTATTATACTTGGAAAATTAAACCCAAACTTAAAATACCGATTATCACCATAAATCAAGCAGCGGGGATCTTAGGGCATATAAGGAGTGAATGGAGTCGCATTTCTTCACCTGGAGAGTTCTTCAGCTTCATGGTAAAGTATTTACCTGAAGCAATTGTCTTTTATTTTCTTTGGTTTTGGAGAGCCTTAAAGTATTCTGATATGACTGTCGGGGTAAGCGACCAGACAGTGGAGATTATGAAGAAGGAGTTCGGCATTGACCCAAGAAGGCTCTCTGTGGTGTATGATGGTATTGATACTGAGCTATTTAAACCGGATAAATATAAAAGAGAGCTCATTCGCAATAGATTTTCTTTGAATGAGAAACAGCGGGTACTTATAATGTCAGGAGTAGTCCATAAACAGAAAGGCATGCATATAGGGCTAAAGGCATTTGTTAAAATAAAAAAATTAATACCAGAACTTAAGATGATGATTGTGGGAGACGGGCCGCACCTAGAGTCTTTAAAAAGATTAGTAAAGGAGTTAGGTATTGAAGATGATATAATCTTTTGTGGATGCATACCCAATCAGGAGACACCCCTTTATTATAATGTTGCTGATTTATTCATAAATCCTACACTGCGAGTGGAGGCACTTTCCCTGGTTACAATTGAGGCAATGTCCTGTAGTTTACCGGTAGTTGTCAGTTGCATTGGAGGGACACAGTCTACAATTGATGATGGCATTAGCGGATACTTTGTTAAACCAAAAGATATAAAATCCCTGGTTAAGAAAACTATTCAGATATTGAAAAATCCAACTTTGTCAAAAAGCATGGGTGGGTGCGGTCGTCAAAAGGTAATTGAGAAATTTAGCAGAGAAAAAATGATTGCTGATTATTTAGATATTTCCCAGAAATTGATTAATCAAAAGGAGTAGTCGTTATGGCTAGATATTCTATCAGTCAAATAAAGCATGCCTATATACAGAAAAAAGACTGGGAGAAACAATTCCCGGTCAGTTATTACCTGTTTCGTCCCATATCATTCTATGTTACCTATTTAGTGCTTCTGATTACGAAATCTCCCTCTGTTATTGCCTGGTTTGGACTATTTATCGGGCTACTTGGTTGTTTCTCTTTTTTATTCATATCAAATCTGACGATTTGGCCGGGCATATTATTATTGCTTATTTTTGCGCTCCTGGATGCAGTTGACGGAAATATTGCACGTGTAACCAAGAAGGTTACCCATTATGGGAAGTATCTCGATGGGATTATCGGCATAATCATAGAAGGGGGGTATTGTTTCTGGTTAGGTTTAGGCTTGTATTTTAATCCAGCAAGTCTTGGTATATATAATGTTATAAATTTGTGGCGTAATGGCCCTATCTTAAATCTGCTTGCCGGAGTGATGATTATGGCTGGTATACTTTACAGCCGCATATTCGAAGGAGATTATTATAACCATTTGATTCAAAAACAAAGGGAAACGGGAGCTTTTCAAGGTGCCCTTACCCAGAATATCAGGAGCTCTACCTATAGAAGGCATTGGTGGTATTTATTGTTTGTTAATCTTCATGCGTTTAATTTACAGCTAATATTATTGGCATTATGCGCAGCGCTTGGAGCCGTAGATATATTCTTGTTTGTTTTAGCAGCATACTATTTTGTGCGCTTGTTAACCACAATGCTGTTTTATACTTATCGCGCCCAAGAAAATCTCAGATAAAATAAAAATAATTCTCTACTTAACTTAAGAATAATATGCATATATGTGTTATTTCACCTATTGCGCTTAAAGACAAATTAAGATGGGGTGGCATCCATACTCATACTCAGATGCTGGTAGACCTTTTGAGGAAAAAGGGGTACAAGATAACACTGATTGCCTTTGATTATCAAGGCAGCACCTATGAAGAAATAATCGATGGCGTTCGTACAGTCTTTATTCCAGCAAGTATAAGAAGCAAAGAGGAACAAAGCTGGTTTAGGAATATTTATGCAACTTTTAACAAAATCCATAAAGAAGACCCTATTGACTGTATCTTCTCTGAAGGATATGCAGCAGGATATTCTGCGAACCGACTGCAAAATAACCCAGGATTACCGGGTTTGTCCTTTTTTACTTTTGTACATAACTTTCATTTAACTCATTTCTACAATAGTTGGAAGGAGATAGATGGTGTTCGCTCCTTGCTAAGTTATTTTCTTAAAACTCTTCCCAGGACGATTTTTCGGATGCTTCGCTACGAAATTCCATTTACCCGAAATTGTCAGGCAGTAATCCCGGTTTCAGAGGTAAATGCAAATCTTCTCCAAAAGATATACCGGATACCAAGAGATAAAATTAAGGTGATTCACAACTGGGTTGATACAGATAAGTTTGCTCCCAGTGATTCGTCTCGTAGAGCCTATCGAGAGAAGTTTAATATCCTTGATGATACTATAGTCTTTTTACTGGTTAGCTTTATTTGGAGACCTAAAGGGATTCGGGTTGCAATAAAGGCATTTGATAAGCTAGTTACGCATCTTCCAAATTCCCTGTTAATCATTGCAGGAAAGGGCCCCGATGAGCAATTTCTATACAAGTTTATTTCTCAGCATGAATCCATTAAAAATAAGGTAAGACTTATTGGTCACTGCAGCCTTTATGAATTGCCGCTTCTTTATAACTGTGCAGATATCTTTTTGATGCCTACCCTGCTTAGCGAGGGCCAAGCCTATACCCTTATTGAAGCGATGGCATGCGGACTTCCATCTATTGTCTCACAGCGGGGAGGGAATATAGAGACTATTGGCAAGACAGGCATTTTAGTTCCTGCGGGGGATGTAAAGTGCTTAGTCGAGGCAATGACTGGATTAGCCAAAAACCCTGATCAGAGAAAGGAGTTTTCGCATAAAGCAAGAGAGCGAGTTATGCATTATTTTTCACAGGAGGTAGCTGTTCAGAAAATTTCTTCGCTCATTAGTGAAATTTGTTCTAGTAGTTAGATTAACTCACAAATTTTATGTTTAGAGAAGAATCCTTATGGATTAAAGACAAATTGAATCAGTTAGATTTACCGGCTGCTAGTGATATCCTAGACGTTGGGTCATCTACTAAGAAGATTCGTGAGACCATCCAACCCCATATAGATAAAAATGTCTTTCTTCCCCTTCGAAAAAAAGGATATCATATCGCTCATATGGATAAGAAATCGGGCGACGGCATAGATATAGTTGGCAATATTGAAGATTCAGGGATTGTGAATGAGATCGGTAGAGATTTTAAGTTAGTCATTTGCACAAGTCTACTTGAGCACGTAACCGATGTTGAAAAAACAGCTGAGAATATCGTTCATTTAGTATCCCAAGGCGGTTATCTATTACTAAGTGTTCCTTATAACTACCCTAAACATGCTGACCCTATTGATACCTTATATCGACCATCAGATAGGCAGTTACAGGAACTTCTTTCAAAATTTGCCGATATTAAGGTTATCTATTCTGATATTTTAGTTATTCGAGATTGGGCATATTACCTTTATAGAGGGATATTTCCCTTTTGGGGCTTTCATATATGCCAGTTTTGGCGAAATTTCTCAGATAAATTTAGATGGAAGATTTCCATTTTGCTGGTGCAAGTTTCTTGAGTTTTAAATTTGAAAAACACCTAACTTAAAATACACAATTATTATGCTAGACTTTAAAAAAGAATGGAACAAGGCATATCTACAAAGATAATTAGAAATACTATTTTTAACATCATTGGTCGCGCCTGGGGAATTTTAATTACCCTGTTTTTGACCCCTTATATTATCCGGCATATTGGTATCCAGCGGTATGGGATATGGGCGATTATCGGAGTGATTACTGGTTATTTTGGCTTATTGGATTTTGGATTTGGTACTTCCTTTGTAAAATATATTACTGAATTTTATACTAAAAAAGACTATCAAAAAATAAACCAGGTGGTTAATACGGGTTTTGTATTCTATTCGTTATTTGCCTTATTGATTATCGGCTTGGCCTTTTTGATGATTAATCCATTGCTTACATTTTTTAAGATTCCCTCTGATTTATACAATGAGGCATTATTTGTTTTTTTATTAGGGATTATTCTGTTTGCTATTTCTGGTGCACAAAGTCCTTTTAGAGCGATTCAGGGCGGTTTACAACGAATGGATATCACCAATAAGGTGGCTATAGGCGTATCTATACCTATGGTTGCGGGGACAATTGTTTTCTTAGAGTCCGGTTATGGACTCCCCGGACTGATGGTTAACAATGCAATCATTCTTAGCCTGACAATTATAACTAATGTGGTTATTGCCTACAGGATATTACCTCAGTTAAAATTTAGAATTTTGTCATTTCACAGAGAGATGTTCAGAAGATTATTTGATTTTGGATATAAGCTGCAGATTTCCAAAATTGCCAGTCTATTGCATTTTCAGATGGATAAAATCATATTGGCTTATTTTTTGAATATCGGATTAGTGACCTATTATGCGGTTGCTGCCCAATTAGCTCACCGCATAAGGGAGATGCCCTTGTTGTTAATTTCAGCAATCTTTCCTGCTGCCTCAGAG
>JASFIK010000050.1:0-8553 GCA_050122705.1 Candidatus Omnitrophota bacterium
AAAAGCAAAAAACCCTAAGGCAAACCTTAGGGTTTTTTATTCTTCCCTCTTTGGCAACTCCGCTACCCTTAAATTATGGGCCGGAAGCTTTGCGCCCCAGCATTTCTGCTAGTTTGCCCTTATCAGTAGGTATTCCTAATTGTCAATTTTTCAATTCTGTATTGCTAATTTTTCAATTTGTACTTTCAATCAAAGTATAACACAAATATAAGCAAATTGCAAATAGGCTACGCCATACACCTCCAGTATTTCTTAAGCTGTCCTTTTAGCTGTCTTACCATATCATTAGTTTCCCTTAATCGCGAATCTTTAAGAGGCGGGGATTCCTCTTTCAGGCCAGTCAAATCTACATCTAAATTCGCTACTCCCGCAACCAGGGCTGACCAGGCAAAGGGAAGAACCGTTAAATTATAACCGGAAAGCAGAAGATCAATGCTTTTGCCTTCTGTAAACTCTTCTGCTATTAGATTAACTTGCCTGCCAATCATTCTAAATCCCTCTAAGGTTAGACCTAGATTGGTCAAGGCATCCAGATAGTGCGGATCAGAACCGCCGTATCGGATAATCACCTGAGGCATGAATTCTCTAGCCAAAGGAAAGACTACCGCTTCAAAAATATACTCATAAGCCTGGTTGCCCGCACCCGGCAAGAGTGGTAAATTTACTGTAAAACCCTTTCCTTTGCCGCTACCAATCTCAGAAACTAATCCGGTTCCCGGATAAAGTGTGCGAGGATCCTGGTGTATATCGATAAATAAAACCTGGGGATCGTCGTAGAAAATTTCCATGCTTCCGTTCCCGGCGTGAGCATCAGTGTCTAATACCAGAATTCTCTGCAAATTATATTTTTTTTTGAGATTTTCTACACAAATAGCCACATCATTATAGAAACAAAACCCCTCGCCATAGTCTGGCTTGGCATGATGCATGCCTCCGCCAATGCCAATTACCTGATTAAAACGACCTTGCATAACTAGTTCTCCTGCCAATAAAGAAACGCCCACAATAATTCGGGCCCCTTTTTCTACTCCTTGCGGAACGTAGCCGGTCAAGGGATTTAAGTTATCCCCACTAACATATTGGTAGATATCTGAGAGGATTATTCCTTGAGAAGCAGACTGGATGGCCTTAATATAATCCTGGCCATGAACTAATCTCAAAATCCTATCCTCTGGTGGAGGGGGTTCAATTTTCTCAATCTGGTGTTTCTCTGTCGAGAACCGTGAGTTAAAAAAATCAAAGAATATTTTAAACCGCTCTCCTCCTAAGGGATGCCCTTCTCCAAAGCTATAGCTTGCTAATTCATTATGGTATAAAATTGCTGTTTTCATCTAGCTAAAACTGTAAACTCATGCCGTCATAAGCTGCCTTTACCTCAATATCTAACTCCTTAGTTAATCTCTGGGCAAGCAGATGTGGCCTTGCCCTAAGCATGGTCATCCCAAAATGAGTAAGAATTGCTTTTTGCGGCTTTGTCTGAGCAATAACCTGCTTGGCATCAGTGAGGCTAAAGTGTTCTACGCCAGGACGGGGATGATAAAAAACCAAGGAGATTATTAATACATCGGTTGAATAAAAATCTTTTAGTTTTGGGAAATATTTCGTATCGGTTAAAATAGAGATGCTTAATTTTCCTATTTTAAACTTTATGCCATAGGTTGAAACCGGATGGATATGCGGCATGGAGGTATGAAATAAGAAATCACCCACCCGATAGGCTGAGTTTGCTTTAAGGATTTGTACTTCTCCAAGTAAGTTGCGCGTATGCTTTAAAATAATTGGGTCTTTATCTAAGGCATCCTTTGGGCAGAAAAGAATACCCCGCTTCTTGAATCCGCCCTCAGTCATTGCCTCAATCATCACATTAACATCACCTGAATGGTCTAAATGTCTGTGGGAGAGAATAATCGCATCCAGCCGACAGGGGTCTAATTTGGGCCGGCTTCTATTACATTGTACGATGCTGCCCGGACCAGGGTCAATCAGAATATTCTGATTATTAGCAGAAACCCAAATACCCCCTGAGGCGCGCAGCTGTTTAATCATTACAAAGCGCGCTCCGGCAGTTCCTAAAAATTTGATAAATTCGCCTTGCGCCTGGGACATTTAACCTAATCGTAAACTTAAATCAATCAGGGTTCTAACCAGAAATGACTTCAAGAATAGTATTGTCAGAAATGCAATAATTGGAGAGATATCGATTCCAAAGCGAAAATCCAAGGGGAGTAGTTTTCTGATCGGATAAAGTATTGGCTCGGTTGTCTTATAGAGGAATTGAACTATAGGATTGTGGGGATCGGGGTTTACCCAGCTAATCAGGGCACGGATAAGGATTAACCAATACATTATGGTTAACAGGATATCTACTATTTTAGCCAGGGCAACTAAGAAATTGGATAAAATAAACATTCAATGAGCCCACAACTTACGGAATGTTAGTGAGCGTAAGTTGTTTGGGCGAATTAATCCCCCCTGCTTGCTTTCGCAAGAAAGCAGGGGGGGATAAGTTCGGACACATAACTTATGTCCTTACTTAGATTGTACCAAAGCGCTTTCTTTCTGCCAATAGGATAATATCTCTCAGCGCCTCTTTATTACGCGCACTCATCCAATTACTATCGAATGCGTGTTGCTGACAAATCTGGGCAATCGCCGCTAATGCCCGAAGATGAAAATTGCGCTCATCCTTTGTGCCCGCCAATACGAACACAGTATGCACCGGCATTGCTGATTGAGCAAAGGAAATCCCCTGTTTCGCCCGCACAAGAAGAATCTTAAATTTACGCTCACCAGGAACTATGATATGCGGTATAGCTAACCCTGGCCTTATAACCGTGCTAGATTCTTTTTCCCGTTTAATAAACGCCTGGGTTAACTTTGCTGCGTCAACCTGTAAATCCTCGGCAAGAAAAGAGCCTACCTGACTGAAAAACTCATCCGCAGTTAAGGCATTCTCTAAATCCATAACTGCGCTGTCTTTTATAAGATGATCAAATCTATCCTCTACAATATTATCCCGCTCTCTTAAAATCCCCTTTAACTCTTTGGGCAAAATGCCGGAAGTTAATTCTTTGTTGATAATGCGTTCGATTACGTGAATAAGCGCATATTCCTTCTCCACCTTTAGACCAGCATAAACCAGATACCAGAATAAACCCGCAATAATAAAAATGCCGCTCAAGGAAAGGGTTAACTTGCCCATCCCGGCTAATAAAAATCCGCATCCTAAGATTCCCAGAATCTGCACAATCGGATAAAGTGGAGAGCGAAATTGGGGTTGGTAATTCTGTATTTTGCTTTCCCGCATAATGATTACCGCAAAATTAGTGAGAATGTAAAGTAGTAATAGCAATGCGGAAGCTACTTTAACCAAAAGCTCTAATTCCAAGAATAATATAGCTGAAACCATAAATATACCGGTAAATAATATGGAGTAGTGCGGAGTCTTAAACCTGTTGTTTACCGTTTCCAAAAAAGAAGGTAAAAGCTTATCCCGACTCATTGCCATTGGATAGCGCGAGGCAGACATAATTGCCGCGTTAGCAGTAGAAATAAACGCCAGTAATCCAGCAACTGCCATGATGATCATGCCGGGAATCCCGGCAAAAGTCCTAGCGCCATCAGAAATCGGAGTCAAGGAGAAATGCAGTTTATCCGGAGTCAACAAACCGGTAGTGATAAATACTACTAAGGCATAGAAAATCCCTACGATAATTAAGGAGAGAATCATTCCTAAGGGAATATTGCGCCCCGGATTCCTTACCTCCTCAGCGACTGAGGCTACCTTGGTTAACCCGCCATATGAGATGAATATCAAACCAGCAGTAGCAAAGATAGGGGCAATTCCTTGTGGCGCAAAAGGGACATATTTTTGAATATGAATGGAGGGAAAGCCAAAAATTACGTAAAAAAGCAGTGTCGCAAACAAGGTAAGCACAATGATTACCTGTGTTCTGGCAGCTCCTTTGATACCGATTAGGTTTAAAACGATAAACAACAAACACAGACAAAGGGCAACTATTTTTATGGGAATATTGGCTACCAGCTCAACATATGCTGCCATTCCAATGAGGGCAAAAGCCCCTTTAAAGCTAAAGGAGAACCAGCTCCCTAATCCGCCGATTATGCCTACAGCAAAACCCATACTTCTACTGATGTAAAAATAATCTCCACCCGCGCGAGGCATGGCCGTAACCAACTCAGCCTTACTAAGCATTGTTGGCACTGACATTATTGAGGCTAATATATATGAAATAAATAAGGCTGAACCAACCTTTGCTGAGGCAATCCCGGGTAAAACAAAAAGACCAGAACTAATCATTGCCCCGGAGGCAATGCAGAAAACATCCAATAGCCCCAGGCCTCTCTTTAATTTCTCTTGTATAATTTTTTGGTTATTATTCACTGCGTCCATATTATCACAAGGCGAAGTTAAAGACAATAATTTTAAGAACGCGGGAAATATTTACTAAGAAAACTGTCTAAGCTTCGAATATATTCCTGCTCGGCTGTAAAAATTGCCTCATTGTGCGTGCCCTGCATCTGGTAAAACTCCTTTGGTGATGCTGCCGCCTCAAATAACTTCTTGCCCATGGCAAATGGAATAATTTCGTCATCCTCGCTATGAATAATTAACTTTGGTATAGTAATATCCCTTATCGCAGATTGAGCATCAAATTTAACCGTGATTATCCATTTGATGGGAAGGTAAGGGAAGAGCTTCCTTCCCATGTCATAGGCAGAAGTAAACCCGCTCTCTGAAATTAATGCCGCGGCCTTAACCATAGAGGCCAGTTTAATTGCTACATTTGCACCGATTGACTTTCCATAAATTATAATTGCTTTTTGATCAACATCCCCGCGGTTAAGCAGATACCGAAAGGCTGCCTGTGCATCCTTATATAATCCCTGTTCAGTGGGAACCCCCTGACTCCTGCCATAACCGCGGTAATCAAAAATAAATACATTTAGGTTAAGCTGATTAAAGATCCTGATTATTTCAACCCGATGGCTGATGTTGCCGGCATTTCCGTGACAAAAAAGGAGCGTTCCCCGCGACTGACCAGACGGCACAAACCACCCGTTTAGCCTAAGTTTGTCTTCGCTTGTAAAAAAGATATCCTCATATTTGAATCCTGCATCAGCCGGACTAAAGATTATCTCTTTGCTGGGGTAATAAATGCCCTTTTTTTCAAAATGCCTTAAATAGAAAAAGGTAAAAAATGAGAATATTAATATAAGTAGCGAAATTCGTCCAAGCATCAGCTTCAAATAATTCTTATTGTTATTTTGGAAATTTTCCCTTAAATCTCTCCCAGAGTTTTCTTAAATCAGAAGGAACCGACTTGCCAATAAGCAATCCAACATAAATGAGCAAGGAGAGTTGCCATGTGTCCTCTGAGCCAATAATTAAACCAGTCTGCACATCTTCACTTCTCTCTAATCTTTGTTTAAAATATGTTTTGGCTTTTTTTAGCGAGCCTTCATAGATATCAAGTTTAGAAATCTCGTGCTCATATTTCAAAGAGGGGAAAGAAACCCCTCTGACTAACAGGAACATCCTAACCATATCAGCATTAACCTCAAACTCTTTCTCAAATTCAAATCCTTCAAATTGGGGCATATCTTCAGGCAGGACAATCGCTGGTCGGTGAACCAAAATCTTTCCCCGGCGCACAACTGTATCGCCTAAATTTACTACTGATTCTGCCAAAAAGATATACGGCAGGGCTGTAGCATCAAAGGTAGAGAGATAGGAAATTCTAATTCTGATAATTTCGGTTTTGCTAAGTGCCTGATTCCATTTTTCTTCCAAATTCATATTAGTCTCTTTGCTAAACTCGCTGGCTTAACGACGAGTAATTTTCGCCTCCACTAATTTCATCTGGGCAGTAATTTGTTTCTTTATATCAGAATAATCAGCTTTTAGCAAGCTAATTGCTTTCTCATAACAATCCAGGGCCCCTTGATAATCAGAAAGATTAGCTAGGGCATTGGCTAAATTCTCATAGGTCACTGCTCGCTCTGGCTCAATTTCCAGTGCCCGCTTAAAACATTCTATTGCCTCTCTGTGTCGACCAATCTTGTTAAATAGCCAGCCCTTGTTATGATGAACTGTAGCATAATTCGGCTCAACCTCAATTCCTTTATCAAAATAATAAAATGCCTCGTTGATAATATCCAACTCAACCATGCACAATGCCCGGTCATTAAAGGCTGCCCCATCGTAGGGATTATACTTAATTGCTCGATCAAAATGTTCAATTGCCTCATAATAGTTTCCCCTTAAGATTTCGCTCTGTCCTGCAAAATACTCAATCTCCCCTAAGAGTCCTTGCTCCCTGGCCTGTCTGAGGCCTTGTTGAGTAAGTCTGGCTGCCAATTCAAAGCAGCCATAGGTTATTGCTTCATCTATCCTTTTTCTCAACTCACTAAATTCAGCCATTTATTTACGCCCCGATATACAGGGAACTCAGGTTTATCTTTTGCACAGTGCAGGAAATGGACACCAGCGGCAATATTGTTCGTCAGTATCATCGCGCAGGATATCAAAATTCGGGCACAAGATTTCCGAGAAAATCCTCTTGGCTGCATCCAGGTAAATCGCAAATAAATTACCCGCATCTTTATCCCCGAACAAAAACTCTTCCTTTATATCGCGTAGAGAATAAAAGCTTGCCTCTATTCCTGAATGGGGAGATATTCTCTTTGCTTGAGAAAAGAGATAAATGTAAAGAGGTAGCTGAAATGAGACAATTCCCCTTTTTATCTCTTGGCGGCTGGTAAGAGACATTTTATGGGTAATCCTCTTGGGTAGATTATATTTTCCAGTCTTGTAATCCAAGATTACAATACGCCGCCTACCTCCCAAAATACGCTCATCCACCCGATCAAGCTTGCCCCTTAAACAGACCCGGCCATATTCGGTATTGATGCTTATCTTTTGTGAATCAACCGGCAGTATCTGCTCCAAACAGAGAATCTTGATTTTCTCTTTTCTCTTCGCTTCCTGATTTAAAAAGGCCTTTAATTTATAATCAATAATTTTACTTAACAAAAATTGCTCTGCGGTATCCGAGGGGAAAAATTGTTTATATTTATTCTCTTTCAGCTGGAATAGATATTGTTGAGCCCGCTCATCTATCTTGACTGTCTTGTTCAAGAATAAGGAATAAAAATCCTCCAGGAGAGAATGTAGGAAATTACCGATATCAGATGCTTCAAGTTCGTCAAAAATATCCTCTTTTTCAGTTAATCCCAAGCAATAATGAAAATAAAATCGGGCCGGGCAGTTTAAATAGGTATCTAAGCTGGTAGGCGAGAATACAATCTCCCTAATCAGTTTTAAGGTTTGGGGAGTTTTCTTTAAACGAAAACTCTCTTTGGTTGGCTTTATCTTAAATTCAATGCGTTTGATTTTTTTCTGATCATACAGTCTCTGGCTACTTTTTTCCTCCTGCCAAATTATCTCCTCGATAAATCTGGAACGGGATTGATTATTGTGTGAGCAGGTCTTAAAAAACAGAGATGCATTTTTTGCTGATCCGATTAGCCTACGAAAGTGATAGCGCATAATCTGTTCCCGCTTGTGATAATGGGTTAGGCCCAAAAGAGGAAATATTCCTTCCGGGATAAATGACTCGCCCTTATCTGTCTTGGGTAGAATCCCCTCATTAAGATCGAGGATTAACAAATTGCTAAATTTAAGATTGCGCGTCTCAAGCAACCCTAAAATCTGTAAACCGCGTAGGGGTGTTCCAGCAAAAGGGATATTCTCAGAAGACAGATAAATCTTGAGTAGTTCAAAAAAGGTAGCCTTATTCTTTATTGGCTCATCTTTGCAAAGGGAATATCCCAAACTATCCAGGGTGTCCAAAAAACGCCCAAACACTTCACTGGAAAAAATATCTAAACCAGCCTTGCTTTTTGCTAAGATAAAATAAAGGACTTCTTGTGTGGATTTGACAAAATCAATAAGTCGGGTACAATTATCAAAGGCAGAGAAAATTTTCTGGTGAACCAGCCTTAACTGTGAACGCAAATCTTTTGGCTGGATTGCAGCAATACCTGATTTGCTGATCAATCCAGCTGCTGCCTGAAAGATAAGCGAATTCTCTTCAATCTCTGGCAATCTAATGAATGGCTTCTTTGCTATGCCTATTGTTTTATCTATCCCCAGCAATGCCTCTTCGATTTTATGAATCATCATGCGCATTACATCCCGGCTAAATCCCTCATCGCCAATATTCTTTATATAGGGGTGCATTATCACCTTTAAATAATCCTTAGTATAAAAACTATTGTCCTGTCTTTTTCTTTCCTGCGCTTGCATAATCATATCAATCAGCGCATATATCGGGGTATGCTTTAAGGGATAGCCTAAGGAGATGTTGTAATTACTTAAATCAGCAGGTATCGCTTGATAAAGCAGGGGCATAAGACAGCTGGCTTGGGGCAATACCACGCAGGTATCTTCTAAATCATCCAGGCTAGATAAAACCTGCCTGGCTCCTTCAATTTGAGAATGGGTATCAAAAGCCTCATAAATTTCTA
>JASFIK010000051.1:0-8460 GCA_050122705.1 Candidatus Omnitrophota bacterium
ATATGGAAGAGATAACTAAGTTGAGAGAAGGATTGAATCGGGCTAGGGCAGAATTAAATATCCTCTATGAGATCTCCAATGCCATGCGCACCACCCTAAAATTAGACGAGATACTCTATATAATTCTCACCGGAGTAACTGCCCATGCAGGTCTGGGCTTTAACCGGGCAATGCTTTTCTTAGTCAATGAAAAAAATGGACTTATCGAAGGCAGGATGGGGATTGGTCCAGATACCGGCGAAGAGGCATATCGTATCTGGAAACAGATCGACCAACAGAGAATGGATTTGGATGACTTAGTAAGTGTATTTAAGATTTCCAAATCAATGCTTGATTCTCAATTTAATCAACAAGTAAAGTGCCTAAAACTGCCGCTTAAGGAAAATAATAATCTCTTAAGCCTGGCGGTATTAGAGGGAATGCCCCTACACTTAACGCCGGAGACCATCGGCAATTATCAATCTGACCCCCTGCTTGAAATTCTCAAAACCCAGGAAGCAGCAATTGTTCCACTACGCGCAAAGGATAAGGTAAATGGCGTAGTTATTGCCGACAACCTCTTTACTAAACGCCCTATCTCCCAAGACAGCCTGCGTATGTTGATTATGCTTTCCAACCAAGCTGGCCTGGCAATCGAAAATTCACAACTGTACGAACAGGCAATACTCCGCAGCAATACTGATTCTCTTACTGGATTATGGAACCATGGATACTTTCACCATCTATTGCACACTGAAATAGAAAAAACCAAAATCAACAAGTCCAAATTAAGCCTGATTATGCTCGATATGGATTATTTCAAGATCTATAATGACAAGCTTGGACATCAGGCAGGAGATAAAATATTAAAAGAATTGGCTGATCTGCTAAGTGATTATTCTCGCAAGATGGACTGGGTAGCCCGCTATGGGGGTGAGGAATTCGCAATTATCCTGCCTCAGACTAATAAAAAGGAAGCGCTGGTGCTGGGGGAACGCCTGCGCCAAATCATCGAACAATACCGCTTTCCCAGAGAAGAAATCCTGCCAGAGAAGAAACTTACCGCGAGTCTGGGTATTGTTACCTTTCCCGATGATGCCGAAATGAGTTCAACATTAATTACCGCCGCGGACAAGAGACTGTATATCGCTAAAGGTAAAGGTAGAAATATAGTTTGTGGTGAGGAATCTTAAAATCCAATCCTTAAGTAAGCTTCACTGAAACGATATTAGAAATTCCCGATTCCTGCATAGTAATCCCATACATAACATCCGCGTTAGCGATGGTTTTTTTATTGTGAGTTATTACCAGAAACTGTGAGTCTTTAGCAAACTCCTGCAAAATTCCGCTAAAGCGGTCAATATTTGCCTCATCCAAGGCAGCATCTATCTCATCAAGCACACAAAAGGGAGCCGGTTTTACTTTAAACACTGCAAACATCAAGGCAACTGCGGCCAGCGACTTCTCCCCTCCTGAAAGGGCGAGTACATTCTGGAGTTTCTTACCCGGGGGTCGACAAATAATCTCAATCCCCGATTCCAGTGGGTCTGATTCGTCAATCAGCATAACCTGTGCCTGACCGCCTCCAAAGAGCAGACGAAAGTAATTACGGAATTCATCCTGAATCATTTTAAAGGTGTCGAGAAACATCTGGCGGGTGGTACGGTTAATCTTAATAATCGCCTGATTAAGCGACTGTTTGGCTTGCAGTAAATCATTCTGCTGCTGAATAAGAAAATCATATCTCTTTTTTAATTCCTCGTATTCTTCAATGGCAATCAAATTTACTGTTCCTAAAGAATCTAACTTCTCTTTCAACTCAGAAATCCTCGCGGTTAAGGCTGATTTATCCTCAGGCACTTGGATAACTGAATTATCTCCTGCTAAATCAATTTTATAAATCTGGTTTATTCTATCGTGAATACTTTGCTGTTTAAAATCAAGCTCCTTTTTCTCCATTTGTAATTCGTGCACAAGCTTTCTTATCTCTTCAATGCTCTGGCTAAATAAGAAAATCTTGTGGTTGGCTTGCTCTTGGAGCTCGCTTAGCTGCTTGAATTCTGTTTGTTGCTTATTCTGCTGCTTACCCAATTCAGTACGCTCATCTTCTGCCTTTAGGTTTTCTTGACTTAACTGCTTTATCTTATTAGATAATTGTTTAATCCTTGCTTCTGATTGCTGGCTTTCATCTAAATAGCCCTGATACAGTTGTTGACTTTGTGTATAGGTATTCTCCAAGAGGGATTGTGTCTCCTCTTGTTGAGATAGACGCAGAAGCTGATTTTCTATATCGGTTTTGATCTGTGTAATATCCATCAACAACTGCTCACGCAAAGAACGCAGCTCAGCAACTGACTCTTCAAGACGAATAATTATCTCTTCTTGACTTTTCTGCTGCTCCTCGGTTTCAGAGAGCCTTACTTCTAATTTGCCTTGCTTTTGATTAAGCTCGTTAATCTGACTTGCTAAATCCTCTAGCTCCAGATTAACCACCTCATACTCCTGATTTATCTTATTTAACTGCTCAGTTAAGTTGTCAATCTGTAGATTCTTATTGCTGATAATAATCTCCTGGGCTTTTGCCCTTTGCTCAAAATCCTTTAATCTCTGATTCAATTCCTGAATTGCCCTCTGCATTGACTGCTGATCTTGCTGCTTATGTTTAATCTCCGATTGAATCTGCTCTATCCTCTGAGTAATTGTCTGTGTCTCAAGAGGCATGGGTTTGGCCTCTCCGCTCAGTTTGAATTTTAGGTTAGTTGGATAATTACCTGCTTCTTTTTTTATCAGGGATGCCGGTTCCTTTACCCTGAATACAATTCCCGAAATATCATCTCCCGGCGATCTGTCCAGATAAAGCACTGCATTTAATGACTGTTTAATACCCTCATATTTGAGCCTTAATTCCTCTAAGAATTCTTTTTGTGACTGAAGGGCAATTTTTTCGTTCTCGAGATTCTGGATATCCTGGCTTAATCTTGCCTGGGCATTAAGCTGCTGGGTTAGCTTTTCCTTGAACTGATCCTGTGCATCCTTAATCTGCTTAAGTTGATCATGCATAACATCTCGCTGTTCAGTCTGCTGGTTAAGTAACTGTTCTAAATTTTCTTTTTCCTCTTTACTTTTTGCTCTCTCAATATCTAATCGCTTCTCCCTTAAGGCCTGGCTCTTAAGATAGGCCCGTAAATCAGTAATCTCATTCTTTACCTGGGTACTGGCAGCCACAAAGTCCAGGATTCTGCTCTTTGCCAGTTTTATCTCCCTTAAAGATGATTCAATCCAGGACTCGGTTTCCTGATGCTTCTTTTGCTTTTCTGATAATAATACTTCCTTCTGTTTAACCCCGCTCTTTAATTGATTATATTCCTCTTGGAACCTTTCCAAGTTATCCTTCGAGGTTTGAATACGTGTCTTTGCAGCTTCCAGCTGGCCTTTTAAATCTGTGATGCGGCTACTTAATTCAGACTGCCTCTCTTGATTCATCTGCATACGCTGGTTATTATTATTAATCAGATGATTGATATTAAGAAGCCGATCATGCTGCTGGGAAATCTCTTGTTCTAATTGTTGAATCCTCTTGAGCCTTAGGGAAATCTCCTCCTGCACCCCGAGAATCTGTGTATCATAAGAGCTAATGTTTTCTTCAGAGACATTTATCTTATTGAGTAAATCTTGTTTTTGCTGCTCAATCCCATTTATCTCTAAGCTTGCCAGGTTTCTCTCTTTATCCTTAAGCTCCTCAAAGAATTCCTTATAACGCCTGGCTTTATTTGCCTGCCTCTCTAATGAATTAATCTCCCGCTTGACCTCAGTAATTATATCATTGATGCGCAGAAGATTCTGTTCAGTCTCCTCTAATTTCCTCAGCGCTTCTTTCTTCTGCGCCTTATACTTGGTAATCCCGCTTGCCTCATCAAATATCAATCGCCGCTCCTCTGGACGGCTGCTTAAGATCAAGTCAATCTTGCCCTGCTCAACCAGAGAATAACTCTCTGCACCTATGCCGGTGCCCAGAAATAAATCAGCAATGTCTTTCAGGCGCACAGGAGTCTTATTTAATAGATACTGACTTTCTCCTGAGCGAAACACCCTGCGGCATACCTCAATCTCATCATAATCAATAGTGAGTTTCCTGGACTCATTAGAAAAAGTGAGGGTTGCCTCAGCCATTCCTAAAGAGGGTTTCTTATCTGTTCCATTAAAGATAATATCCTCCATCTTCATACTGCGCAAGGCCTTAGTTGACTGTTCGCCCAAAACCCAACGAATCCCGTCAAAGATATTTGATTTACCACATCCATTCGGCCCAACAATCGCAGTAATCCCTCTTTCAAATTTGAGCCTGGTCTTCTCAGGGAAGGATTTGAATCCCACTAATTCCAATTGTTTTAAAAACATTCCTCTCTCCTTTTTATGAAATTAACTGAACTCACTATGTTCCTGAAGCCATTGATCAATCTTGTCCTTTTTAAACCTCCATTGACCAACCAACTTTACCGCCGGAATCTTCTTACACTTTAACCATTCATATATAGTGCGCCGGGTAACCTTAAGATAGCTGGCTAACTCAGTTATGGTCATTAAACTGCTGTTAATCATACCTGATTTGGTTAATCTAATCTTCTTACCAATGATTTTAAATCTCCTTAACTCTACAGTAAAAGGAAGAATTTGTCAAGGAAAATCTTTACATTTATTTACATAATTATACATATTAAATGTAAAATAATGCTATATATTGAAAAAAAATGAAATTTATACTGGAGTCCTATTTCTTAAGATGGGCTTTGAATCTTTTGCTTAAAGCAGGTATTATTTCAAACAAGTCACCGACAATTCCGTAGGTAGCTAGTTTAAATATTGGGGCATCTATATCCTTATTAATCGCAACAATTATTTTTGCTGACTGCATTCCTACCAAATGCTGAATCTGCCCGGAAATACCGCAGGCAATGTATATCTTTGGGCAAACTGTCCTTCCAGTCTGACCCACCTGGTGTGAATATAGTATCCAACCAGAATCTACAGCTGCTCGCGAAGCCCCCACTGCTGCATTTAACACTTTTGCTAAATCCTCCAATATCTTAAAGTTCTCGGCTCCTCCCATGCCTCGTCCACCAGAGACAATGATGTCTGCCTCAGCAAGATTAACCGTAGATTCCAATTCCTCAACAATATCCAATAGTTTTGTCCGGCTGCTGAGAAGCTTTCCATCAAACTGCTCGCGTATAACCTCGCCCTTTCTTTTATGATTAGCTGGATGGGGCGAGAAGACCTTATGCCTGACAGTAGCCATCTGGGGCCGATGATTGGGGGTAATAATGGTGGCCATGATATTTCCGCCAAATGCTGGCCGAGTCTGCAGGAGAATCTTCTTTTGGGAATCAATTTCCAAACCAGTACAATCAGCAGTTAAGCCAGTATGTATCTTTACTGCCACGCGTGAGATTAAGGAGCGGCCAATTGAGGTTGCCCCGGTTAAGACAATCTGTGGCTTGTGTTTATTAATTAACTCTGATAAGACATTGGTATAAGGTTCGTCAAGGAAATTTACCAGTTTTTCGTTTTCTACCACATAAATCTTATCAGCCCCCTGCCAGATTAGCTTCTCAATCTCGCCCTTTAATTCATTACCTAAAAGCACAGCTGAAACCTGGGTATCTAATGTCTCTGCCAATTCCCTGGCCTTGGCCAATAATTCAAAAACCACTGGCTGAACCTTGCCCTTTTTCTGCTCAGCAAATACCCACACACCCTGATAATCCTGTATATCAGGCTTTACTGTTTCAGCCTGTGGTTTCTCTATTAGGATGGCTTTTAATTTACAGGCAGGTACACAGGCTCCGCAGAGGTTACATTTTTCCAGGTCAATGACTGCCTTTTTATCAACAACTCTGATCGCACCAAACACGCAGGCATTTATACATAAATTACAACCCGTGCATTTTTCGATAATAATTTTAATCGGCATCTGCTATCAGTGGTTATCCGCTAATTTCTGATTTTAATACCTCAACTAACTTATCAACAACCTCAGGAACCTCTCCTTGAAATATCTGACCGCCCTTGCGCTGCTCAGGGGTAAAAATCTTTATCACCTGAGTGGGTGAGCCATTCAAGCCGAGTTCTTTGGGGTCAGCCTGAATATCCTTTGCTCCCCAAAAAGTAATCTGGGCCTTTTTTGCCCGCATCATCCCACGCAGACTGGGAATGCGTGGCTCATTTATTTCTTTTACTACCGTAAATAAAGCAGGAAGGGGTGATTCAATTACCTCATAGCCCTCCTCGGTCATTCTCTGGACGTTAATAATGCGGTTGTTTATTCCCTCAATCCTTTTTACATAGGCAACCTGGGGTATATCTAAATGCGTGGAAATACCCGGGCCAACCTGCGCAGTATCTCCATCTGAGGCCTGTTTTCCGCAAATGATTAAATCAAATTTATTGATCTTTTTTATCGCACAGGCTAAGGTAAAACTAGTAGCCCAGGTATCGCTCCCAGCAAAGGCCTGGTCAGTAACCAGTATTGCCTCATCGCAGCCCATTGAAATCGCCTCTCGTAATGCTGCCTCTGCCTGGGGTGGCCCCATAGATATCACCACTACTTTACCCTCGAATCTCTCTTTAAGGCGTATCCCCTCTTCAATGGCATACATATCAAAGGGATTAATAATTGACTTTACCCCTTCGCGAATAAGGGTATTTGTCTGGGGGTTAATCTTAACCTCAGTAGTTTCGGGAACTTGTTTTATACAGACAATTATATCCATAACCTATTTAGCCATTTCCTTTATCAATTGCAGGGCAATGATGTTTCTTTGTATCTGATTAGTACCTTCATAAATCTGAGTGATCTTGGCATCACGCATGTATTTCTCTACCGGATAATCCCTCATATACCCATAACCGCCAAAAACCTGTACGCAATCAGTAGTAACCCGCATAGCTGTATCAGAGGCAAATAATTTAGACATTGCTGATTCCTTGCCCACATTGGTCTTGCCTGAATCAATCATCCTGGCAGTTGCATAAACCAGTGAGCGGGCTGCCTCAACCTGGGTAGCCATATCAGCTAACATCCATTGAATCCCCTGGAAACTAGAAATTGACTTTCCGAATTGCTGTCGCTGTTTAGCGTATTTGACGGTTAAATCTAAAGCCCCCTGGGCAATTCCCACTGCTTGTGCAGCCACGCCTGGACGAGATAAATCAAATGTCTTCATAGTTGCAATAAATCCCATTCCCTCTTTTCCTAATAAATTCTCTTTGGGAATCTTGCAATCATTAAATACCAGCTCGCTGGTAATCGAGGCACGGATGCCCAATTTCTCTTCTTTTTTGCCAAAACTAAACCCAGGGGTTCCCTTTTGGACAATAAACGCGGATGCTCCCCGCGCCCCTTTGGATTTATCAGTCATGGCAATGATTACATAAATATCCGCCTCTTCTCCATTTGTAATAAAATGCTTTGTACCGTTTAAGATATAAGAATCGCCCTGCTTCTTGGCTGTGGTCTTAATTGCTGAGGCATCAGAACCAGCCTCTGGCTCAGTCAAACCAAAGGCTGCCAGGGTCTGGCCCTTGGCTAAATTGGGTAAATATTTCTTTTTCTGCTCTTCGCTTCCCTGGAGCATAATCGGAAAAGTGCCCAATGCCGAAGCAGCATAACAAACTGCTATTCCGCCACAAGCACAAGATAACTCCTCAGTAGCAATGCATAAGTCCAAGACGCCCCCCACATTCTGCCCATCAGGTAAATGTAGGGTTCCCCCGTATTGCTCAGGAATAAAGATAGCGAATAAATCCGATTGTGCGAGAATCTTAATAATTTCCCGAGGAAACTTCTCTTGCTTATCCAATTCGGAAGCTACCGGTTTAATCTTCTCTTCGGCAATCTTGTGACACAGTTGCTTAATCATCCGTTGTTCATCAGTTAATAAATAATCCAACATTCCTGCTCCTTTCTTATAATTTCTTAATCAATGCCACTTCTTTGCAATCGGGAAATTTAGGACAATTAATACACTCAGCCCAGATTTTATGCGGAAGTTTATCTTTGTTTACCCTGCGAAATCCGGATTTTTTAAAATAATCCGGAATATAGGTTAAGGTAAAGATAGCCTGACAGCCAAGCTCCTTTGCCTCGCTAATTGCCGCATTGATTAACTGCCGGCCGATTCCTCTTCCCTGATAACGCCGGTTAACTGCCAAAGAGCGAATCTCTACTAAGTCCTTCCAGGCGATATGCAAAGCGCAACATCCGACAATCCGATTATTTAGCTGGCAAACCAAAAAATCCCGCAGGGACTCATAGAGATTAAGCAAAGACCGCGGCAACATCAATTCCTGCTTGGCAAATTGATTTATTAATTTCTGAATCTGAACGATATCTTCTATCCTTGCCTTTCTAATCATAAGCATCATATTATATCTAGAATTCACCTGAATTGCAAGCCCCGTTAGAAATCTTTGTTTTTCTCT
>JASFIK010000052.1:0-8447 GCA_050122705.1 Candidatus Omnitrophota bacterium
TGACTCTAAAACCACCACCCCTGCGCCTTCTGATATAACAAAACCATCCCGCTTAAGGTCAAATGGGCGCGAGGCTTTTTCCGGCTCATTATTCCGGCAGGAAAGTGCCCGCAGTGAACAGAACCCAGCCACCCCCATTGGTGCAACCGCACTTTCTGTACCTCCGGAAATCATAATCTCAGCATCGCCCCGCTGGATAATCTTAAAGGCATCACCAATAGCATGAGACCCTGAAGCACAAGCCGTAGCCACACAAGAGTTGGGTCCCTTTAATCCAAAGGCCATGGCTACCCAGCCCGAAGCCTCATTAACAATCAACATAGGGATCATAAAGGGAGAGACCCGAGAAGGTCCATCCTTTAATAATACCGAACACTCCTTTTCAATTACCTGCAGACTCCCAATACCTGAACCAATCAAAACCCCAATATTGTCCTTATTTACTTCATTTAAATTTAAACTGGCATCTTCTATCGCCTGCTTTGAGGCAGCAATTGCCATTTGCACAAATCTAGCCATGCGGCGTTGATCTTTGGGCTTAATTCCGTAATCAAGGGGATTAAAATTCCTTACCTCACCAGCTATTTGGCTATCATAATCCGTAGCATCAAACAGGGTAATTTTACCAATGCCGGATTTACCCTCAGTTAAACTCTTCCAGAAGGATGATATATTATTACCAACTGGAGAAATTACCCCTAAACCAGTTACTACTACCCTTCTATTCATATCGTTTTATTTTGTTTTGCTAAGCTAAATTAAAAATTTGCCCCGCTAAATGCGCGGGGCAACCATAAACTATTAATCTGTAACTTTCAATCTATTTATTCCCTGCTTTCTCCTCTATATATTTAATCGCCTCACCTACAGTAGTCATCTTTTCCGCATCCTCGTCGGGTATTTCAATACCAAATTCTTCTTCTAAGGCCATAACCAACTCTACTGTATCTAAGGAATCAGCCCCTAAGTCATCAATAAACGAAGCGGTGGGAGTTACCTCTTCAGACTTTATACCTAACTGCTCAGCGATTATTGATTTGACCTTCTCTTCTACTGCCATTTCTCCTCCTTGTATTCTTTGCGACCTATAACATTCCTCCGTCCACAATTATTGTCTGGCCGGTAATATAATTTGCTTCCTCTGAAGCCAGAAACAAACACACCCCCGCTACATCCTCAGGATTGCCAAAACGCCGCAGGGGAATCTGGTCAAGCATCTTGCTCCTTATTTCCTGAGGTAATCTTTCGGTCATTTTGGTCTGAATAAACCCAGGTGCAATTGCATTCACGTTTATATTCCGTGAAGCGAGCTCTTTTGCGGTTGTCTTTGTCAGCGCAATTATTCCTGCTTTGGAAGCTGAATAATTTGCTTGACCAATATTACCGATTAAGCCAATGATCGAAGAAATATTTATAATCTTACCGGCCTTCTGTTTTAACATCACCCGGGAAACTGCCTTGGTGCAATTAAATGTGCCAGTAAGATTTACCTTTATCACTCTCTCCCATTCAGTTTCACTCATTTTCAGAATGAGATTATCTTGGGTGATGCCGGCATTGTTAACTAATATATCAATCTTTTTAAATTTGTCAAGAATTTTATTTACTGCATTTTGGACATTGGTATAATCAGTAACATCCATTTTTTCCGTTTGGGATTGTCGACCTGATGCCTTAATCTCCTGCTCAGCCTGCTTTGCCTGCTCAAGGTTTACATCACAAATCACGATATCAGCTCCTTCGCGCGCAAAGGTCAAACTTATCTGACGCCCAATACCCTGAGCCCCGCCAGTAATTAATGCAACCTTATCTTTGAGTTTCATTCTCATCCCCCTCCTCTTGACCCTTGGGAAGAATATCTTCCTTCTTTTCGATATTTATTACTTCCGCACCAGAGTTGATTTTACGCATTAGGCCAAAAAGCACCTTTCCCGGTCCGATTTCAAAGAACTTATTCACTCCCTTGCTTATCATAAATCTTATTGATTTCTCCCAAAGAACCGAGCAGGTTAGCTGTCTGACTAAATTTTGGCTTATCTTATCCGGCTTTGACTCGGGTACAGCATTAACGTTGCTTACTACCGCAACCTGAGCCGGTTTTATATTTATATTATCTAAAGCTTCCTTTAGCTTATCCGCAGCAGGCTGCATTAGAGACGAATGAAATCCTCCGCTTACCTCTAAAACAATGGCTCGCTTAGCACCCTGTTCTAAAGCTAATTGGTTAGCTCTTTGTACTGCTTCTGGTGAACCACTGATAACTGCTTGACCTGGACAGTTTAGGTTAGCAATTTGCGCTCCTGATTCCTCAGCCACTTTTTCTACCACAGCTAAATCCAGTCCTAAAATCGCGGACATTCTTCCTGGATTTTTTTCTGCTGCCTCATCCATAAACCTTGCCCGGCGAGCAACCAGGGAAAGACCATCCTCAAAGGATAAGGCACCAGCCGCAACCAATGCTGTGTATTCACCTAAGCTCAAACCTGCCATATAGTTGGCTTGTGGTTTATTAAATGCTGCCCAGGCAGCGATACTGGTAACAAATATTGCCGGTTGACAATTGACCGTGCGGGTCAACGCTTCGGCTGGACCCTCAAAGCATAGTTTAGAAAGCGGAAAGTTTAATACCCTATCCGCAACATCGAATATTTTTTTGCTTTCTGGAAAGGCTGCATATAAATCCCTACCCATGCCTACATATTGCGCCCCCTGTCCAGGGAAAATAAAAGCAACCATCTCTTTATCCTTTAACCTGTATAATGAATATTCTAATATTGATTTTCACTTTGCGGTTGATTGTTCAGGCAGGTCAATGGGGCGCTACCATTTAATCACACAGGCTCCCCAAACTAAACCACCGCCAAAAGCATCAAGTAGCACAATATCGCCCTTTTTAATACACTTTGATTTCACTGCTTCGCAAAGAGCAGTGGCGGTTGATGCCGAAGACATATTGCCATATTTGTCAATATTCAGGTAAATTTTTTCCTTAGATAAACCCAACTTCTTTGCCATGCTCAAGAGTATCCGTATATTTGCTTGATGAGGAATAACCCAATCTACATCCTTACACTCTAAACCCGCTTGCTTAAGCGCTTTCTGAGCTACGTCTGCCATAATCTTAACTGCGATTTTAAACAACTCATTACCGCGCATCTTAATATAATGCAAACCATTATCCACGGTCAGGTGAGTGGCCGGGTTCCGTGAACCGCCTCCCGGTAATATTAATAAATCGCCTAAAGAACCATCGCTGCCTAAACATGTAGATAAAATCCCCCCTGAATTCACCGGTGCCAAAACCGCTGCTCCCGCACCATCACCGAATAATACGCAGGTATTTCTATCATGCCAATCAGTAATTGAGGAAAGTACTTCACTGCCGATAATTAAAGCGTTCTGATAAACTCCTTGAGCAATAAATTGCTGTGCAACTACCAAGGCATAAACAAAACCGGCGCAGGCAGCGGAAATGTCAAAACAGGCTGCTTTCTTCGCTCCCAAGCTCTTCTGAACAAAACAGGCAGTAGAAGGAAATTGCATGTCAGGAGTAATTGTCGCCACAATAATCAAGTCTAAATTTGCCGGCAGAACCTTGGCATCCTCAAGGGATTGCCTGGCTGCATTCACTGCTAAATCGCTGGCAGCCTGTTTCTCAGACACCAAACGACGCGTCTTTATGCCAGTACGAGTAGTAATCCAATCGTCCGAAGTATCCACCATGTTCTCTAAATCCTGGTTGGTGAGAATCCTTTCGGGAAGGTATTTTCCTACTCCAATTATTCCAACTCGCTTCATTTAATTAACCGCCGATTTTGGAAATCGACTCAACAATCCTCTCGTTGACTTTGCGCTCTATTTCTTCCTTTGCTCTACCGATAGCATTCTTAACTGCTAAGTCATTAGAGCGGCCGTGCCCGATAATTACCACTCCATTAACTCCCAGAAGGACCGCTCCTCCGTATTCTGAATAATCCATCTGCTTTTTAAGTCTGGCGAAACTGGCACCTAAAAAAGCAGCCCCAATCATTCCTAAAAAGCTACCCTTAAGGTGCTGTTTAAAAAATTTATAAACTGTTTCTGCCAGGCTTTCGGAGACCTTAAGCGCTACATTGCCGACAAAGCCATCACAGAGGATAATGTCGCAGCGCCCAGAAAAAAGGTCTTTACCCTCAATATTCCCAACGAAATTTAAACGGCTTTCCGAAAGCAAGTGATGAGTTTCTTTTACGAAGTCGGTTCCCTTACTTGCCTCTTCTCCAATACTTAATAACCCAATTGAGGGATGATGCCGATTAAAGATATGACAGAGATAAGCCTCAGCCATTAGGCCATACTTTAATAAATGCATAGGCTTAGGGTCTATATTAGCACCCACATCAATAATTAGGGAAATTCCTTTCAGGGTGGGGACAACTATAGCAATTCCCGGGCGTTCAATACCTGGGAGCATACCTAAGCTTAAGCTCGCGGCACAAACCACCGCTCCTGTATTGCCAGCACTGAAAAAAGCATCTCCCTTTCCTTCTTTAATCAAATTTAACCCCAGACAAATCGAAGAATTCCGCTTTTTTCTGATGCTCAGGGCTGCCGGCTCAGACATCTGGATTACCTCGCTAGCCGGATAGACTGATATGTAATTTTTTGAATATTTATATCTATCGAGGAGTGGCTCTATTTGTTGGGGTATTCCCGCCAGCTCAATATTGACCTGATATTCCCTGGCGGCCATGGCTGCGCCCTTCACCACTACTTCGGGCGCTTTATCACCACCCATTGCATCAACTATTATTTTCATCTTCTGCGGATTAAAGAAAGATTACCTTCGGGGTTTTTTCTTTTCTTTTTTCTTAATCTCGACAACCTGTCTGCCGTGATAATATCCACAAAAACTGCATACCTGATGCGGTAATCTCAATTGCTTGCACTGTGGGCAAGTAATTAGAGCGGAATTATTCAATTTCCAATGAGTTCTACGTTTTCTTCCGCGCGCTTTAGAATGTCTTCGTTTGGGTAGAGCCATTTTATTGCTTCAGTTTATTCCTGAGTGCCTGGTAAACAAAATCCGGCACAAAACAGGATATATCTGCTCCTAAACTCACTGCTTCTTTTAATAATTTTGAAGAAAGGTAGCTGTAGCCTTCTTGAGGCATCAAGAATATGGTTTCTATGTCCGCGGCAAGCTTGCGGTTGGTTAAAGCCATCTGAAATTCGTATTCAAAGTCAGAAATCATGCGTAACCCGCGAATCAAAACCCTTGCCTTCTTTTTGCGAGCATAATTGACTACCAGCCCGTTAAAATCTTCAATAACTACTCCTGATATTCCTGAGGTTGCTTTCTTCAATAAGGCCACCCTTTCTTTTAAGGTAAATAAGGGCTTTTTTATAGATTCATGAGCAACTCCAATAATCACTTCCGGAAATATGCGAGCTGCCCGTTTGATTAGGTCAATGTGACCATAGGTAACTGGGTCAAATGTTCCTGGATAGATTGCCCGCAAAGACATAATGCTACCCCCTCTTCTTATAGAACGATAGTAGCGTATCTCCGTATTTTACCTGTCTGGTTAACTTTAAATCATCAGCTACTTGCGGAAGGGCATCCTTCTTAAAATGCTGACAAATTATCAGCCCAGAGACGGATACTATATCATAGCGACTCAGTATTTTCAAGGTTTTTTTTGCTAATTCCTGATAATACGGCGGGTCAAGAAAGATAATTTCGAATTTTTCCCCACTTTTATTTAATTGTTTCAGCGCTTGGAAGGCATCTAATCCAATAATTCGCCAGCTCAACACTCCTAGAGCATGAACACTCTGCTTAATCTTTGTGATGCAATCGCGGTTTGCTTCAACAAATACTACTCTGCTGGCACCTTGCGACAATGCCTCTAAGCCAACTGCTCCCGAACCAGCAAAAAGGTCTAAAAATGACCTGCCATTAATATCGCCGAGAATATCAAACAATGCCTTGCGCACCTTATCCTGAGTAGGACGAATGTGTTTTGGTCTCTTAATTGGTCTACCCTTTAAACTCCCTGATATTATACGCATAAGCATTTACCCAACTACCATTAACTTTTCATATCCGGGAAATCTTTGCAGTAATTTTTCTCTTAACTCAAGATTCTGACGCAGGGTTAAATTTTGGTCAAGATTTATCAGTTTAATCGCCTCAATGCGTGCCCTTTTTAATAATTGCAGTTGAGTCAATGGATTTGCTATCTTTAATTCTGCCAATCCGTGCTGGCGATGCCCGAAAAATTCACCCGGCCCCCTTATCTTCAAATCCTCTTCTGCGATGCGAAACCCATCACTATATTCAATCATCACTTCTATGCGCGCCTTGGCTTCCCTGGTCTGCGGATCAGATACTAATATACAAAATGACTGCTCTCTTCCCCGACCGACCCTACCGCGCAATTGATGTAATTGGGCTAACCCAAAACGCTCTGCATGCTCAATAATCATACAGCTGGCATTAGGCACATCAATTCCTACTTCTAATACCGTAGTAGCAATCAAGGCATCTAATTCCTGGTTCTTAAATTTGTCCATTATCCTGTCTTGTTCTTTTTGGGGCAATCTACCGTGAATCAGGCCGAGCCGGAAGCCCTTGAATTCATCAGACCTTAGCTCTTCATACCGCTTTCTGGCTCCTACCATATCCAATGCCCAGGACTCTTCAATCACCGGATAAACAATATATACTTGCCTTTTTTTCAGTAATTGTTCTTTGGCTAACTGATAAGCTTCTGATACTTGGTTTTCGCTGAAATGGATTGCTTTTATGGGTAAACGACCAGGGGGGAGTTGATTAATCACCGAAATATCCAAGTCTCCGTATAATGTAATTGCCAGGGTTCTCGGAATAGGGGTAGCAGTCATAATTAAAATATCTGGGCTAATTCCTTTCTTAGGTAACAGCGCCCTCTGACCCACGCCAAATTTGTGTTGTTCATCAATCACTACCAGACCTAAATTCTTAAATTCCACCTCCTCTTCTAAAAGCGCATGCGTACCAATTACCAGGTTTATCTTACCTTGTTTTATCTTTTGATAAATCTTCAGTTTATCAGTTTTATTAATACTGCTGGTAATCAATCCCATATTCAGCGGATACCGATTATATTTGATTTTTGCGATTTGAGATTTGATATTTTCATAATGCTGTTTCGCCAATATCTCAGTAGGAACCATAAATCCAGCCTGATATCCACCCTGAATTGCCATAAGACTGGCAATAGTTGCCACCACGGTCTTACCAGAACCCACATCCCCCTGAAGAAGTCGCTGCATTGGTTGAAGGCTAGCTAAATCCTGCTTTATCTCATCAATCACCCTCTCCTGCGCCTGAGTTAATTTAAAAGGTAAATTTGCCATAAAACTTGTTATTATTTCGCCTTCTACCTGATGAGCAATTCCCTGCTTTTCTTTCTTTTTTAATTTCCTTAAAGCGAGGGGAATCTGAAATAAAAAGAACTCATCAAAGGAAAGTCGAACATAAGACTGCTTTTGTAATTCTAAGCTTTCCGGGAAATGTATATTAATCAGACTCTTGGCAAGATTTAATAAATTATTTCTTGACCTTATATCGTAAGGTAAAAAATCATTTATCTGAGATAGATACTGGTTAAGCACAGTTTTAATAAATTTACGAAAACTGCGTTGGGTAATGCCTTCGATTAGAGAATAAACCGGAATAATCCTGCCCACATTTAAGGACTCATCGTTATCTTTATAGGTAAACTCAAATTCTGGGGAGCTCATCTGAAGTCTCCCCTTATATTTTTGTATGCGTCCATACAATATTACTGTCTGGCCTGGCTTAAAATAGTCCTTAAGATACGGCTGATTAAACCAGACACAGTATATCTTACCCGTAGAATCACCGACCACTGCCTCAAATATATTAAACCGCCTTCTCCTCCAGGATTGCCGCTGGCTAATTGTTAACACATTCGCTTTTATGGTTTGCTCTTCGCCCTCCTTTAGCTTCAAGATAGGTAGGAAATTTGAACGGTCTTCGTAGCGACGAGGAAAATAATAAATCAGGTCTTCTATAGTATCAATGCCCAGTTGATTGAATAACTTAGCCTTACCCGGACCCACCCCTTTGAGATACCGAATGGGAGTAGTTAATGGTTTTTGCATTTTTATTGTGCTAGTTCTTTATATGGCTTAAGCGCTTCTTGCAGGATAGGATTAGTAAAGCCGAGTTGGCTTGCTTTATCGCAATATTCAATTGCTAATTTATATTGCTTATTCTGAAAATAGATCGCCGATAGATTATTATAGGCCTCTGCGTAATCTGGATTGATGGCTATTGCCTGCTTGAATAAGGCTATTGCCTCTTGTTGCTTATTAAGGGTATCGTATATGAGACCAAGATTATTATGAGCTTCTGGGAGGTCAGGCTTGATTTTTATTGCCTGTTTGTATGCAGT
>JASFIK010000053.1:0-8419 GCA_050122705.1 Candidatus Omnitrophota bacterium
GGAACTTTTAAGAAATGGGCGATGTTAATGCCAGAGGGGATTATAGCAAACTTGGCCGATAAAACTACTCCTGTTGCGCCTACGAAAAATTTAAGGCCATCTTTCTTTAGGTCATAATCTAATAACACTTCTTTTTCATCAATCCTTCTGGTTTTAAATTCTCTAAAAATTATGTAGGTAAAGAAAGTTATCAGCAGAAAACATAGAAATAATCCATCCCGAAAGGCTAGATTACCGTCTAATATAAGGAGATAGAGAATAATAACCGCAACTATGAGAAAGAGTAGTTCTTGTTTAATAACCCTTGGATTTAAACAAACTGTTCTAATTATAGCGGCAATTGCTAAAATTAATCCGATATTTGCTATACACGATCCGATTGCATTACCAATTGCCATTCCACCTGCCCTGATATAAGAAGAAAGCGTGGAAATAGTAAACTCAGGGGCAGTAGTTGCTAAACTTACAATCGTTAAACCTATGATGATTCTAGGAATTCGAAAAGCCCTGGCTATGCCTTCAGCTCCAGAAGTAAAAAAATCTGCGCTAACTATGATCACAAAAAAACCAATCATGAAAATTATGAAATCTTTGTATATTCCCATTCAGTTTTACATGCGGTGTATTTGACTTATTTTAACTTTTTTTAATCCCACTGATGTAATTTATAGATAAATGATATACCCTTGCCTAAAATCTGTCAATCTCAAAATAATCAGACCAGGAATTTATAAGCTGGATTTTATATGCTCCTATTAAATAAACTCCTTATGTTTTAATCTCATATTAAAGGTATCTCTACATTGCTTACAGAGATTTAATTTATAGTAAACATAGACTTCTTCTTCTAATTTTTTTTTATCCATATCCTTAGTTTGCGCAATCAATTGGCAGATCTGTTTTTTAATGTCCTTTTTAAGATCTTCCTGAGTAATCTGTATTTCCGGACTAGCATAGAGCTTAATCTCCAAAATATATCGATCCTGAGGACGCAGCAATGATCTTGAGCAAGAATCACAAGTATACTTAATTTCTTTCTCTATCCCTTTTAAGGGACAAATCCGGCAATCTGGCTTTGACTTACAAATCTCCTTACCCAAACGAACCAATAAGGCGTGATATTGATTAAAAAATTTTACTTTGTTTTCCAAATTATCCATAAAATAATTCTGAATCTGACTATAAGAAGCATCGGGTTTTATTAGATTGTGCCGACTTAATATTCGCCGAGTATAGGCATCTACTACAAACATGGGTTTATTGCCTGCGTATAAGAGAATAGAATCAGCGGTCTCCAGGCCAATGCCATGAACCCCAAGGAGTTGGTTACGTAAGATTAAGAAATCCTCAGCAAACATCTTACTTAACCTACCCCGGTAATTTTCAAATAGAAATTTAATGAAGCTTTTAACCTTTTTTGCCTTTTGATTATAATAACCGGTAGATCTGATAAGTTTTGCTAGCTGATTTTGCGAAACATTTTTTAGTGCCTGGGGAGTAAGCAATTTCTTCTGCTTAAGGTTCCTGATTGCCTTTTCAACATTCACCCAGGCAGTATTCTGAGTAAGAATCGCTCCAATAATCACCTCCAAAGGTGTTTGGGCTGGCCACCAGTACTGTGGACCAAGGGCTTGATACAACCGCTGATAAATTTCTTCTAATATTTCCTTGGTAGTCTTCATCTTAAGTGTGTGGAGAATTCCTCTTAAATGAATTATTTAACCTGAGTTGACCGCATGCAGCTTGAATATCTGCTCCGCGCGGTTGCCTGATAGTTGTCGGGATTCCCGCCTTAAGCAGAAGGTCTTTAAATAGCAGCATTTCTAATTTAAGGGGGCAGGAGAATTCATCCTTAAATCTACTCACCGGAATGAGATTAACCTTTGCCTCTAGGCCGCTGAGAAGCTTTATTAATTTCCTTGCCTGATTTAAATCAGTGTTTATACCTTTGAGCAAAATATACTCAAAAGTAATTTGACGTTTTGTTTTCTTAAAATAGTTCCGGCAGTATGAGATTAACTTTTCTAAAGGATATTTCTTGTTTATGGGCATAAGATAACTGCGGGTTTGATTATCTCCCGCATGTAAGGATATGGAAAGCTCAATCTGCAATTTCTCTTCAGCCAATCTCTTGATGCCTGGTATTAAACCACATGTAGATATGGTCATTCTTCTTATTCCGATATTAAGGCCGGAGGATGAATTTAGGATACGTATGGCTTTTAAAACATTATCGTAATTATCGAGTGGCTCTCCTATTCCCATAAATACGAGATTGTTGATTCTCTGTTTGGCTTTATCTTTTAAAAAGATTACTTGTTGAATAATCTCTGCGCTGGTTAAATCGCGTTGCCATCCCTGTGCTCCGCTGGCACAAAATCGACAGGCAAATTTACAACCCGCCTGAGTTGAAATACAGACAGTCAGGCGTCTGGGGGTGGGAATAAGCACTGACTCAATGCCCTGCCGGTCATACAGACCAAAAAGAAACTTCTCTGTTCGATCAGAAGAAATGTTTATCTTAAGTAAATTCAAATTTAAAGTATAGAAATTGTGTTTTAATAAATTGCGAAGGTCCTTGGATAAATCAGTCATCTGTGTAAAATCATACACTCCCTTTTGATAAATCCAAGAGAATATCTGACCAGCAGCAAAAACCGGAAAGCCATTGTCTTTTAAATAAGACTCTAAATCCTTAAGTGTTAAATCCAGAATTGCCTGCATTTAAATCTATCTTTTAAGATAAGGCTTAATTACTTGATAAATTCGCTCAGCAATAGCCCGGTGACCATCGGCATTAGGATGTATAGAGTCACTTTTTAGAGATGGATTGGTGATTATCCCTTTAAGCAAATTAGGGATAAAGATTGACTTAGTTTGCCGGGCTAATCTCTCATAACTCTTTCGATAATTTTTCATAATCATCCCACTACTTACATCGGCAATCGCCACCATTGCTCCATTTGCCTGAATTCTCTCGGTCATTATCCGGATGTTATTAACTGTTTCGGAGAGCGGCAATTTCTTTAGAAAATCATTCCCGCCGAATTCGATAATTACTAAAAGTGGCTGGTGGGATAATACGTCATTATCCAGGCGCCTAAGGCCATCAGAAGCAACCTCTCCACTCCTACCAGCATTGATTACAGAATAATCTAGCATCTCTTGAAGCAAATGGGGATAAGCTTGCTTTTTAGAAACGCCTGAACCAGCAGTAATACTGTTACCAAAACAGATAATTCCATTACCAGGAGAATTGATATTCTTAACCTCTGATTTTGCGCAGCCAAAATTAATAAAAAGTGTAAAGCAAAGATAAAATATAAATAACCACCTGGTTAGTCTGCATTTTTTGCCATACTTGGCGAGATGCCCAGGTAGTAGGATAATTTTAACAACCATAGAATTTAGCTATGTTTGAGGAGGCGTTCTAAGAAGTGCACTTCGGTATTTACCATCTCTAAATTGTGCTCCAGGATTAGCCATAAAAAGGAGGGAGACCTTTTGGATTTTAAAGAGCGGACCATCCGGTTAAGTCCACTTGATATCCGCTTAAGCAAGCGAATCCTTGCCTGAATACGTCGCTTAAGCATTTTGGGCTTTACATAACGCAAAAAATATAGACTGATATCTAAACTGAATTGTGGGCGTCTGAAATCTAAAAAGCTCTTTAATAATAGATTATTAAATCGGATTTTACCTTTATCTGTTAAGCTATAAATTAAGCGATTCGGCCGTCTGGGTTGCCTAACAGTTCTTTTTATTACCAGACCGTTTTTCTCCAAGACCTTGAGCGGATAATAAATAGACTTTATTTCGAGGCCGGCGAACAGAGAAAGCATCTCTTTAATTCTCTTCTTTATTTCGTAGCCGTGCTTGGCACCCTCATTAAGTAGGCCTAAGAATAATAATTCCTGTTCAATCATTCAGAAATTTACCAATATTGCGAAACTTCTTATAGCGAGTTTTTAATAAATCTGATTTGGATAGGGCAAGTAATTCCTTAAGGTGTTTCTGGATGGCTGTTTTTAATGTGTCGGCCATATTTTCTGGGTCACGGTGAGCTCCCCCCAATGGCTCAGGGATAACATCATCAATGATCTCTAATTTCAATAAATCATTAGCGGTCAACTTTAATACCTCAGCAGCTTCAGGCGCTTTACTTCCGCTCTTCCAGAGAATAGCTGCGCAACCCTCAGGAGAGATTACTGAATAATAGGCGTTCTCGAGAACGCAAATCCGGTCAGCCACACCAATTCCTAAGGCACCGCCGCTGCCCCCTTCTCCAATTACAATCGCAAGTATGGGAACAGTAATACTGGCCATCTCCCGCAGATTTAGAGCGATGCTCTGAGCTTGACCGCGCTCCTCTGCACCAATGCCCGGATAGGCTCCTGGTGTATCAATAAAGATGACAATAGACAAACCAAATTTCTCAGCCAATTTCATTAACCTTAAGGCCTTGCGATATCCCTCCGGATGTGCGCAGCCAAAATTACGCATCAGGTTTTCCTTGGTATCCCTTCCTTTTTGGTGGCCGATTACCATAATCCTTTGTTGCTGAAAATTGGCAAAGCCGCCAATTATTGCCTTGTCGTCGGCAAAACTACGGTCACCGTGCAACTCAACAAACCCCGTCATCAGCATTTGGACATAATCCAAGGTATAAGGCCGAGCAGGATGCCGGGCAATTTGCACCCTCTGCCAGGGAGTCAAATTATTATAGATTTCTTCTTTAAGGTGAGATAACTTATCTTCTAGGCGTTTTATTTCTGAAGATAAATTTATCTTTTTATGAGACGTGAAATTCTTTAACTCATTAATCTTATTTTCCAGCTCAACTATAGGTTTTTCAAAATCTAATCCGTTCATCAGAATTTAAATCTGCGGTTTACTTTGTACAAAATTAATCTACAATTGTTACTTCTGTGCCAATTGGAACAATTGCAAATAACTCCTCAACATCAGAATTCGACATACGCACACAGCCTTGGGTTATTTGCTGACCCAGAGACTCTGGTTCGGTTGTACCATGAATGCCATATTCCTTTAAATCAAATCCCATCCATCGGGAACCCAAAATGTTATCAGGGCTCTGCGGAGGAATCACTACTCCGTCCTTAAACCAAGGGGGATTAATTAACTTGTTGATAATCTTAAACCCCCCCACTGGTGTGGAATTATTTATTCCGGTTGCTACAGTATATGTGGTTATTATCTCATCATTTGACTTAAGGATGAGAATATTTTGCGATTTATCAACTACGATATTAAAGGGCTTTGTCCAGACCTTCAATTTTCTTCCCGCTAAAATTTTGTCACCGGAGAGACCGTTGCTTCTTTGTAAAAGGTATATGGTTGTGTTAAATTTCTTAGCAATCTTATCTAGACTATCTCCTGATTTTATCTCATAAAGAAGGCTGCCCTCAGTAATCACGGGCGAAAATAATAATTTAATGTTGAGTTCCCAAACCCTCTTTTGCCAATCTCCTACCTGAGAAGAGTTAGGAAAATCATTTACTAATTTCTCATATAATGATTTTGCCTGGAGGTATTTGCCTTTGGCCTCCTGCTGAATAGCTTGATTTAGAATTGCCGAACTACTTGTCACGGATTCCGGGGATTCTTGTCTATTTAAAAGAGTACCTTTTCCTTTGATATTGAAAATTAAATAAGCTACTAAGATCGCAATAGCTATCCCCCCGATAATAACTAACAATCTTGCTTTCATTCTTTCTCCTTTTTAAGATAATATAATTGCAATCAATATACCCAAAATCATTCCCAGAAAAACCTCAACTGGGGTATGCCCGAGAAGCTCGCGGAGTTGTGTTTCTTTGATCTTTCCGCGCCAATAAATATCTTCCATCATTTTATTTAGGATTTGCGCTTGTTTACCCGCAGCCCGACGAACATTCTGAGCATCAAACATTACCACAATAGTAAAGGCTGCGGCCAGAGCAAACGAGACAGTATTAAAACCATATCTTATGCCGATACTAGTGGCTAAAGCAGAAGCCCCCGCTGCATGTGAAGAGGGTATCCCCCCTGGGCCGACAAACCAACGAAAATCAAATCTTTTTTCGCGAATGACCCCCAAGGCTACCTTAATACTCTGGGTTAAAACCCAGGCAATTATGGTCACCCACAAAATATGATTCTGTCCCAATTGTTGCAGGAATCCTTTCATTTTTTATCTCCTGATTAAGCCAATCCAGCAAAGTTATGTGCTTTTTATTATATAATAGATAACAAAAATTGCAAGCTCAGTTAGGGAGCTGAATTCTTGCTAAATTACCGCATTTCTTTTTTAAGGAGATAGGCTTTTATAGGTAAGGGGATCTAAAGCCACAGATTCTTATCCAGGCTGCGATATTGAATTGCTTCAGCAATATGTTCAACCTGAACCTCTGCTTGTTTAGATAAATCAGCAATTGTCCGAGCAACCTTAAGAATCTTATCATAGGCGCGGGCAGAAAACCCCAGTTCGTCTATTGCTTGCCTTAAGAGTCGCTCTGCTGGTTGACTTAGCTGACAGAATTTCTTTATCTGTTTATGATTCATGCGGGAATTAAAATAGATATTGGTATAAAGAAATCTATTCAGCTGTCTGCTTCTTGCCTGATTCACCCTCTGCTTAATCTCTTTTGATGATTCAAATTGCGTTTGTTGGATGAGTTCCAGAGGCTTAATCATGGGAACCTCGATATGGATATCAATACGGTCAAGTAAGGGGCCGGAAATCTTTCTGCGATATCTCAGTATCTGATGGGGTGTACAGTGGCATTGCTGATGGGTAGAATTATTACCAAAAAAACCACACGTGCAGGGATTCATTGCCGCTATCAAACAGAAAGAACTAGGAAAAACAAGCATCTTTGCTATCCGACAAATACCCACCCAGCCGTCTTCCAAAGGCTGTCTCAATGCCTCAAGGGTATCACGATGAAATTCAGGTAACTCATCAAGAAACAGAACACCATTATGAGCTAAACTTACCTCTCCTGGTTTTGGAATACTCCCTCCGCCAACCAGGGCAATGTCTGAGGCAACATGATGCGGAGCCCGATAGGGCCGTTTGGTAATTAAGGCCTGACTTGGTTGCAGCATACCAGCAATGCTATAAATCTGGGTAGTCTCAAGGGCTTCCTCAAGGGTCATATCCGGTAGGATACTAGCAAATCGCTTTGCCAACATGCTCTTTCCTGCCCCAGGCGGGCCAATCATCAGAATATTATGGGCGCCGGCTGCTGCTATCTCCAAGGCCCTCTTGGCAATTGTCTGTCCTTTAACATCAGCAAAATCCAACTCTTCTGCACTGTTTATATCTTTAAGGAGTTGGGTTAAATCTGTCTTCTGGGCAGGGATAGGAATATTGCCGCTGATTAAGCCAACTGCCTCAAGCAGTGTCTTAACTGGGTAGACCTCAATTCCTCCAGCCAATGCTGCCTCAGCAGTATTATCGTATGGAATAATTAGCTTCTTATAACTGCCCTCTTTTCTTAAACTTAGGGCAATTGGTAAGGCTCCTTTTATTGGCCGGATATTGCCATCCAGAGAAAGTTCACCCAATAAACAATAATTACCTAATTCCTGGGTATTAAGCTGCTCTGAGCAAGCGAGAATTCCTAAGGCAATAGGCAAGTCAAAACAAGGACCCTCTTTTTTAGTATCTGCTGGAGCAAGATTTATGGTAATTTTCCCATCCGGATAAGCATAGCCAGAATTCTTTATTGCTGAATGAACTCGTTCCCTACTCTCTTTAACCGCAGTATCAGGAAGCCCAACAATGTTTATCCGAGGTAATCCTGGGCTAATATCTACCTCAATCTCAACGGAATAAGCCTCAATGCCAAAAATGGAAGCTGAATAGACTCTGGCTAACATAGTTTACCTTTATTCAGGACATTATTCTTATATAGAACAGCTTTTTTGTTAACTCAACTACAATAGACGAAGGAAAGGGCTAAATCTCACAGGGGTTTTTGGAGGGGATTACCTAAACTGCTCCTTTACTTTGGGGCGGGTGAAGAAGTAGATAATACTCAAATAAATTATTACATAGCAAACAATTAGAATTGTTATAATGGTTTCTTTCAAAATATAAATTAGTGACAAATTATTTATGAAACCCCAAGAGTACAAAAAGATACATAAATATCTTGACCACAATTTTCTCCAAATAATACCTATGCCACAAATTAAATAAGCAAAAGCCATATAAGTTTTATCTACATTTTTTAGCAAGCTAATCAAATTTATCATTCGGGTTTCAAATACATTGGATATATTCATAGAAACGAACATTAAAAAATGCCATATACAAATTACAGCAACTATATTGATTAGAAAATTTACTTTGGATATCTTCATTTTTTCTTATCCTCCTGTCCTCTCTATTTTCCTACCCATTATACCA
>JASFIK010000054.1:0-8363 GCA_050122705.1 Candidatus Omnitrophota bacterium
CAAACCAAGCCAGACCGCCGCGATTGAGCAAAATAATCTGGAGAGGATGACTAAGATAAAATTTTAGGTTTATGATGACATAAAGGAGGCGGGCACCGACAATACCGCTAAGTAGAATAAGAAAAGAAAGGTTGAAAAATAATTCGGGATTGAGTCCTTGTCTCTTGCCTTCCCGCCCAACCAAAAAAGTAGCAATACTAAAAGCCAAGACTAACATCAATCCGTAGGAATAAATTGTTACGGGGCCAAATTTAACTATTACCGGATGCATTTAGCTTTAAAATGGAAAATGCCAGTAATATCGCTCCAATTGTGATTGCACTATCAGCAATATTGAATACTGGCCAAATACGAAAATCTAAAAAATCAATTACTGCTCCTAATCTTATGCGATCAATAAGATTGCTTATTGCCCCCGAAAGAATTAAATAAAGGGCAATTTCCTGTTTTCGACTTCCCCGACGACGTAAAATAATTATAATAAAAACAATCGATAGTACGGCGGTAAGAATAAAAAAATATATCTGATTTTTAAACATCCCAAAGGCTGCGCCGCGGTTAAGTACATAAGTAAAATGAAAAATGTTCTTTATTACTGGGATGCTCGTACCGGGAGGAATTCCCTGGCTAATAATATATTTAGTTAGCTGATCAATTACTACGATACCAATAACTAAATACTTAGTTATCGTTTTTCCTGTGCCTCCTGGCACTTAAGACAAAGGCGGGTATAAGGAATTGCCTTGAGTCTAGTTTTACTAATCGGGGATTTACATTTCTCGCAAATACCAAATTTACCCTCTTGAATTTTCTTTAAGGACTCATCGATCTCATAGATTATTTTTCTTTCATTAGAAGCCAAGCCCAAAGAAAATTCCCGGTCATATGTATCTGTGGCAAGGTCAGCCATATGAAAGGCATAACCCGAGATATCCCCGGCAGCCTCGCGGGGAGATTTCTTGAGCGTATCTTCCAAGGAATGCTTCAATGCATCCATAAGCTCATCTTTTCTTTTGAGAATTAATTTCTTAAAATAGTTTAAGTCCTTTTTGCTAAGTTTATTTCTTACCTTCACTATATCTACCTCCTTATCTGTCTGGAGCATATCTGACAGATATCGGGATGTCGAATATCTTCACCAACCGATAAACGCCAATTCCAGCAACGCGCACATTTCTTACCTTCTGCCTTATTGATAGTGAATGAAACCTCTCCCGCTAAAGCGGCTTTCTTCTCAATTATAACCTGTGATACCTTAAATATCTCAGGCAGCTCCTCTTTTAGACCTTCTAAATATTTATAATAAAATGGCTGGTTTGTCAACAAAATTATTTGCGCATCAAAGGAACTACCGATCATTCCTTGGTTGCGCTTTTCTTCTAAGGCCTTTGCCACCGAAGGAATTAACTCGATAATATATCTGAACTGTGAACCGATATCCTTATTTTCGCTTACCAAATCATCTTGTGCTAAAATTGGATTCCTCTCTGGCCAATGCAAAAGATGTACACTGGCAAGGCAATTTCCTTTTTCTTTTGGCATATGCTGGAAAATCTCATCTGCGGTAAATACAAGCATGGGCGCGATTATCCTTACCAAAGCATCCAATATTTCATAAATAGCTGTTTGTGCCGCTCTTCTTTCTGGGGAATCAGCAGCATAGGTATACAGCCTGCCTTTAATCATGTCTAGATAATACATTGATAACTGTACATTACAAAAATTGTAAATTGCTTTATATGCCTTATGAAACTCAAAGTTATCGTAGGCATTGTTTACTTCGCTAAGTAGACCCTGTAACTTAAACAATATCCATTTATCTATATTCTTTAAATTCTGATAATCGCTTTTATGTCTATCGGGATTAAAATCGTACAGATTGCTTAGGATAAATCTTGCCGTATTCCTAATCTTGCGATAGGCCTCGGTCAAGCGTGTTAATATTTGTGGGGATATACGAATATCCTCATTATAATCGCTTGAGGCTACCCAAAGCCGCAAAATATCCGCACCATAATCTTTAATTATATCTTGGGGGGAAATCACATTACCCAATGATTTAGACATCTTTCTACCCTCTCCATCAACCACAAACCCGTGGGTAAGAACTGCCTTAAAGGGTGGTTGATTATCAATGGCTATGGAGGGTATCAGTGAAGTCTGAAACCAGCCGCGGTGCTGATCTGAACCCTCCAGGTATAGCGCACAGGGCGAACCCCCTAATTCTTCTCGCTTCTTTAAAACTGCCTGATGGCTTACCCCTGAATCAAACCAGACATCTAAAATATCTGGGTCCTTAGGCAAGATAAAGCCCTTTTTTCCGCAATCCGGGCATTTAAGATCTTTGGGTAAGAATTCTTTCATATCTCTTCGAAACCAAGAATCTGTACCTTCCTGGGAAACAAAATCTGCAAAATTTTCAATAACTTCGGGAAAGAGTAACTCTTTAGAACATTGGGGACAAATAACTGCCGGAATAGGCACTCCCCAATATCTCTGACGAGAAAGACACCAATCCGGCCTTAATTCTACCATTGCTGAAATTCTCTCTCTGCCAGAAACAGGAACCCACTGGATATCCTTATTAATAGAATCAAGTAGGTTTCCTCGCAAGCCCTTATGATCTATATTCATAAACCATTGTTCGGTGGCGCGAATTATAACCGGTGTTTTACAGCGCCAGCAATGGGGATAAGAGTGCGTAACCTCACCGGAAGATAAAAGATTACCCTGTTTCTTTAATTTATTGATAATCCCTTGATTAGCAAAAAAGATATGCTGCCCCTTAAATTCCATTGCTATATCTAGATTGAATATTCCTTTTCTATCCACAGGCATGACTGTCTCTAACTTATATTTGCTTCCCGTAAGATAGTCCTCCTGACCGTGACCCGGGGCAGTATGCACACAGCCTGTTCCTTCTTCTTTGGATACATAATCCGCTAAAACAAATTTGCTATCGGTTCTCCTGGGGGGTTGAAAAATATCACGGTAAGCTAAATTCTCTAAATCGTGACCTAAAATATCACCCCTCTTTTTATATTGCTTAATATCTAAGGTCTGGGTTACCGAAGAAAGCAGATCTTCCTGTATCAACCATATTTCATTATCAATCTCTAATAAGCTATATTTAAACTTTGGGTTAACCGCAATTGCTACATTGGCGATTAATGTCCAAGGGGTAGTTGTCCAAACCAGGGCAAAGACTTTTTTGCCTTCAACTATCTTTCTGAATTTATCATTTGGCAATATTTCGAATTTTACAAAAATTGAAGGAGAGGTATGATCTTCATATTCTACCTCTGCTTCAGCAAGTGCAGTCTCACATTTAAAACACCAATTCACTGGCTTAAGCCCGCGGTAAACATATCCCTTTTTAACCAAGTCAGCAAATGAACGTAATATCGCCTCCTCATAAGCCGGCGTTAATGTAAGGTAGGGATTTTGCCAATCACCAAAAACACCCAGCCTGATGAATTGTTCTTTTTGAATCTCGACAAATTTCATTGCATACTCATAAGCCTTCTTTCTAAAATCAGTTTGCGTAATTTCTTCCTTAGTAATCCCCAGCTCCTTAAACAACTGGTGCTCTACTGGTAGGCCATGACAATCCCAACCAGGGACAAACGGAGAATCATGCCCGCACATAGCTTTGTATTTAACCACTATATCCTTCAGGGTCTTATTTAAGGCATGTCCGATATGGATATCCCCGTTAGCATAAGGTGGTCCGTCATGCAGGACATATTTGGGATTGCCTTTAGATTTATCCTGAATCATTTGATAGAGGTTAAGCCTCTGCCAATTGGTTAAATTCTGCGGCTCGCGTTTAGGCAGATTCGCCTTCATGGAAAAGTCGGTCCTGGGTAAATTTAATGTACTCTTAATATCCATATTTAGAAACAGCTCAATTTTTGAAACTGCTTAAATCTCCTCTTTATAGCGCCAGAATCAATAGATACCAAGCGCCTAACGCTAAAGTCTTCCACCGCAAAGGTAGCCATAACCGCGCCATAAACTACCGCATTTTTTAAACTGCTCTGACTAAATTTATTGCATCCAGCCAAATACCCAACCACCCCTCCGGCAAATGAATCTCCCGCTCCTGTAGGATCAACCACTCTCTCTAGTAAAAAGGCAGGAATAGAAAAAATACATTTATCTGAAAACAATAAAGAGCCGTGTTCTCCCTTTTTAATAATCACTATGCGTGGGCCTAATCTAATCAACTGTTTAGCTGCTTTGACTATACTATTTTGATCGGTGAACATCCTTGCCTCAGATTCGTTTAATAAAAAAATATCTACTTTCTTGAGTAGCTTTACTAACTCACTGCGTTTTTTTTCTATCCAATAATTCATCGTATCACAGATGATTAGTTTAGGATTCACCTGTTCGAGAACCCGCTTCTGAAGTTGGGGATCAATATTAGCTAAAAATAAATATTTACTTTTTTTATAGGCAAAGGGAATTTGAGGATTAAATTTAGAGAAAACATTTAAACAGGTAGACAAAGTTTTAGGATCACTAAAATCCCAAGCATATTCCCCCTTCCACCTGAAGGTCTTACCCCGCTTAGTAGTCAAACCGGTTAAATCAATACTCCGCCTTTTAAGCACTTGTAAATATGGGGGGGGGAAATCATCACCTACTACTGCTACTAAATTTACTGGATTAAAAAAACTGGCGCTTATAGAAAAATAGGTGGCCGAACCACCCAAGACATCCTCTGCCTTACCCAAAGGAGTCTGTACTGTATCTAAAGCTACTGAACCTACAACTGTAATGCTCATATTCATTGCTTAATGTATTTGCCGATTATAATCCTGAGTCTTTTCTTTGCTTGCTTAGGAATTGATTCAGGAGCAGTCACAATTGAATATTTCAAAGCATGCTGACAAGAACAGGTCTGCTGATCGCCAATTTGGGTTATAGTTTCGGTCAGGATTCTCTTGGAATTTTCCACATTCTTCTTTAGGTTATCGAGAATCATTTCAACAGTAACTGAGGTATGAGATTCGTGCCAACAATCATAGTCAGTAACTGCGGCAAGTGTTGCATAACACATCTCTGCCTCCCTGGCTAGGCGTGCCTCGGTCATATTAGTCATACCAATAATATCCATACCCCAGCTTCTGTATAGATTAGACTCCGCCAAGGTAGAAAATTGCGGTCCCTCCATATTAAGGTAAATTCCTCCAAAATGCACGCTCACGCCAACCCTTTTTGCAGCTTGATAAAGCACTCCTGCTAAATCATTACATATCGGATGAGCAAAATTTATATGCGCGGTTATTCCTTGGTCGAAAAATGTATAGTTTCTTGCCTGATTGGTGCGGTCTACGAACTGCTCAGGAATAACAAAATCTAAAGGCTTATACTCTTGCTTGAGAGAACCGCAAGCGGTAAGGGAAATAATCCTTTCCACACCCAGTGATTTCATCCCATATATATTGGCTCGATAATTTATCTGAGAGGGGGATAGTTTGTGACCACGAGCATGCCTGGAGAGAAAAACAATATCTTTACCTTTACATTTAGCTAAGATAAACTCATCAGACGGATTACCAAAAGGCGTATCCAACCTCAACCGCTTTTTATGCTCAAATTCTTCTATATCATATAAGCCGCTTCCCCCGATAACTCCTATTTTTGACATCCGATTACTCCTTATTCTATTGATAAATCCTCTGCTCGCCTTAAGGCTGCTTGGGTTGCCGCTGGTAAAGAGGCTATGCTATTTAATACCTTTAATCCTGCTTCAGTAGTTCCTCCTTTAGAGGTAACCCGTGAACATAATATCCCCGGAGATAGCCCTGTCTTTTTTAATAAAGCAATACTACCAGATGTAGTTACGCTAGCCAATATCTTGGCTTGTTGGGGAGTAAAGCCTTTGCTCTGGGCAGCTTGAGAAAGCTTAGGAATAAAATTATCATTCGCAAAAACCTCCCACTCATTTATTAATTTATCTTTAATCAGATGATAAAAAAAACCTGGCCCGCTACCTGATATTGCGGTTGCCGCGTTCATTAAATCTTCTTCTATGAGCATTGTTTCACCCAGATAACCAAATAATTCTTGCGCCAAATCCAAATCCTGCTTGCCGCTATATTTCCCCTTACACAGGACAATCATCCCCCGACCGACCTTTGCCGGCAAATTCGGCATTACCCGGATAATGCGTATTTTGCCTAATTTATTCTCAATATATCCGGTGGTTATGCCAGCAGCAATAGAAATGATTAATTTCTCTTTACAAGAACTCTTAATTTCGCCTAAAACCGTAGCGAAGTCCTGCGGTTTAACCGCCAATATTACTACCTCAGACCTACTTACCAAATTTGTGGCATTATCTTCTGTTTTTATATCTTTAAGGTCCTTGGTCTTATTTCTGTCTTTATCAAAGACCAAGAATCGATATTTCAGCTTAAGTTGCTCGCCAATAGCTGAGCCCATATTACCAAAACCAATAATCCCGATAGTTCTTTGCATTACTATTGCCTCTTATTATATAGACTTCTATTTTAATAGATAAAGACTTTGGGGTCAATTAAAAAAGCGGGCCTTAAGTTACTCAGAAATACTCTTGATATATTTCTTTGGCTTTTTCAGGAATGCTAAACAGCAAACTGCGGAAATTGCCTACACGAGAGGACGATTTTTTATAAGAGAACTTTATTGAATCAGCAAGCAGACCAAAACAAGCCAGATAATTTAAGGTTGATTCTCCAGAGAGAATCCGCTGGTGCATCAGAGGAACAGATAAATCAGGATTGCCGATCTTAGCTATTCTTACTGGTATACCAACCACTACCTCTAACAACTCTAAAAAACCATCTAAACAAGCGGTCCTGCCACTAACATATAAGGTTGCCTTGAGAGCTTGAGATTGAGAGATTGCCAAAAGATGAGGCTTGATAGCATCGCCGATTGCCTGGGCAATCTCACTCGATGTTTGAGTGAGAATTTGCATAACCAAATTCTCACTCAAGGTTGTGTAACTACTGGCTTTTTTAATAATTATCTCCTTATCTTTCACTTCTGGGTTATGCTGAATGCGGCCATAAGAAACCTTTACCTCTTCAGCTAAAGAATAAGGAAGTTCTAATCCCTCAGCGAGATTGGAGGTTAGGTTATCCCCCCCGCAGGTGATTATTTGATAGTGCACTAGCCCGCCATCACTGAATATAAGAATCTGGGTAATATCCTTACCTATATCACAAAGGATATCCACTCCCCTCATCTCTTTGGAATTAAATAACGCCTGACTTACTGCTAATCCAGATAAGGTTATTTCATTGAGCCTCAGGCCGAGGCGATTGACCACCTCGATGATTGTATTAATATATGTGACTCTGGCGCAGATAAGGTATAAATCTACCTTTAGTTGGTGGCCGTATAAACCAAGCGGATCAGCCACCTCATGTTCATTATCAATAGTATAACTTAATGGCTCTGTATGGATTATTTCATCTTCCAAGCAAGAGCCCAAAATACGTGCCTGCTGAATAACATTCTGAATGTGTGCTTTACTGACAGACTTATTGCCTCTTTCAGCCAAAGCAATAACTGCCTGGCTGTGTTTGGCAATTATATTTTGAGTGGCAATGCCCAAATAAACCGATTTAATCTTAACTCCCGATTTTGCCTTAAGATTTTTCAGAAGCCCAGAAAGAGAATCAAGTAAACCCTGAACATCATGCCATTGCCCGCATTTAATCCCAACTGCAGTTGTACAATCCCACCAGACCCGCGTTAACTCTCTGCCCTTAAAACACCCCAGGCAGGCAGCAATCTTGCTTGAACCGATGTCGATTGCGCATATGTATCTCATAGTTATCTATATCTTACCACTGGTTCTTTGAATCTTAAATCAATGTATTGTATATCGCTCAAATCTGAATTTATTTCGCCAATCAGCCTTTGTAAAATTGACAAACGATTATTTAGAGAATCGATAGTCCCTAGATTTATCTTACAACCAGTTATGGTTAATAAAAAAATATCATTAATATTTCTTAAATTAATCTCTTTTATTTTGACTGGCTGAGGTTGATTTAAGCGTTGATTAAAATTATGCATAAATTGCAAACTTGCAAGCAGCGAACTATCATTACAGATTACTCCTGGACGGGGATCAGAGATTGTATAATTTAAACCAATAATTAAAGGTAATTGTATATTATCAGCCTCCTGATCATCCGGAGAAAACAAGACCCCTTGCTCATCTAGATAAAAATATTCATTAGATAATTCGATTATTGCCACTGGTTGGCGTAACTGAAAATCCAAAACAATGCCTTCGGGCATAAGTCGCCTAACTGAGATGTGTTTATATTGTGGGTATTGCTTGCTTAGTCTCT
>JASFIK010000055.1:0-8246 GCA_050122705.1 Candidatus Omnitrophota bacterium
GGGGTTTTGGTTGGCATGATTGTTACTATGTTATTGCAAAGCTCCAGTGCTACCATCGCCATTGTTCAGGTATTGGCATTTGGCGGTTTGATCAGTTTTCCTGCAGCCATACCTTTGATATTAGGAGATAATATCGGCACGACAATTACCGCTGAGCTAGCTTCTTTAGGGACAAATGTTACTGCCAAGCGCGTAGCTAGATCGCATACTTTGTTTAATGTTATTGGCGTTGCTTATATGTTGTTCTTTGTCTATACCGGATGGTTTGTAAGGTTTGTAGATTTTATTATTCCAGGAAAAATTACTCTTAAGAATGTAATGTTTTATATAGCTGTTTCTCATAGCCTGTTTAATGTGGTTAACACGCTAGTTTTTCTGCCGCTTATTGGTGTGTTAGAGAAGATATGCGTATGGGTGATTCCTCAGAAAAAAGGGGCAATTGAAATCGGACCTCAATATCTGGAAAAGCATTTACTAGATACCCCTTCTATAGCCATGGAACAGGCTCGTAATGAAACCGTGTATATGCTTGGGGTGGCTAATAAATCTGTGTCGGCTGCGGTAAGAAGCTTTTTTGAGAGTGACTTAAATGTATTAAAGCGGGTTTCTCAGCTTGAGCAGGCAGTGGATAACCTACAATCAGAAATAACCCAATATCTAATAGAGCTTTCCCAAAGGAATCTTTCCCAGGAGGAATCAGAGGAATTACCAGTTTTAATCCATAATGTTAATGACATTGAGAGAATAGGCGACCATTCAGAAAATATAGTGGAACTAGCAGAGCGCAAAATAGAAAAGAAATTACCTTTTACAGACGAGGCGATAAAACAATCAACCTTAATGTGGAACGAACTACACAGCATGATGATTGAAGTAGAGCAGGCGCTGAAGAAAAACGATTCTAATTTAGCAAAGAATGTACTTGCCAGAGAAGAGCGCATAAACCGATTGCAGATAGAACTTAAAAAATCACATGTCAATCGCCTAAATGATGGCAGGTGTAATCTTAAGTCTGGTATTGTGTTCTTGGATTTGGTTGATAACCTTGAGAAGATCGGCGATCATCTTACGAATATAGCTGAAGGAATCATCGGCGGAATGCGCTGGCGGGCTGCTTAATCCCTACCTAATTATCCGCAGTCTAATTTCTTGACAAGAGAAGTATTATGATGTAATATATCTTTGGGAAGTTTCCTGATTAAGATAATTCAAAGATAAATTTCTAATCTTTTTCATAATATATTTTCCTAATGGCCTATCAAATATTCGCCTTAAAATGGCGACCGCAGAACTTTGACCAGATTGTCGGTCAGAACCACGCAGTTAGTCTCCTGAAAAATTCTATTTCTAAAAAGCGCCTGGCTTATGCTTATTTATTCGCTGGTCCGCGGGGAGTAGGCAAGACCTCTACCGCCCGCATATTGGCAAAGAGTCTGAATTGTAAAGAGGGTCCGACCATAAAACCCTGCCAGATGTGTACTGCTTGTCAGGAAATAACTGGCTGCCGCAGTCTGGATGTCTTAGAGATTGATGGCGCATCTAACCGAGGAATCGATGAAATAAGGGCGCTGCGTGAAAGCGTAAGATTCAATCCCTCTGGGGGGAGATTTAAGATATACATTATTGATGAGGTGCATATGCTCACCAATGAAGCATTTAATGCACTTCTAAAAACATTAGAGGAGCCACCTGAATTTGTCAAATTCATATTTGCTACTACTCAGGTCAACCGGATTCCTGCGACTATCCTTTCGCGTTGCCAGCGCCTGGATTTTCGGCGCATTCCAGTATTGGACATAATCACTCAATTAAAAAAGATTGTTGCTAAGGAGAAAATTAACTTAGAAGATGAGGTGCTTTTTACCATTGCCCGTGCCTCAGACGGATCTCTGCGTGATGCCGAATCTATATTAGACCAACTCACCTCGTTTACTAAAGATAAAATATCTACTTCTGATGTATCATCCCTCTTAGGGGTATTAGAGCAGGAGATGATCTTTGAGATTACTGAAAGAATAATCAAGCAGGATATTCGGGGAGCGTTGGATTTACTGAATACTATGTTAAGGCAAGGCAAAGACAACCACATTATTTTAAATAATATGATTGAGCATTTCCGCAATCTGATTATGGCCAAGATTAGCTCAACAGATTATCAACTTATTGATTTGCCACCTGAAATAATTAAGAAATTAATTGTCCAGAGTCAGCATTTTAGTTTAGTAGAGATATTCAATATATTTAATCTTTTGGTAAGTACTCAGGAGATGTCTAAAAAGATGGATTCCTCAATAATTCCTTTAGAAATAAATCTAATCAGGCTTATTCAGGAGAAGAAAACGGATGTGCAGTTAATAAAGGAAAATCCGGCATCTTCTCAAGCGAAGGCAAATCCGACTAGGCCTGCGCCAGAAAGCAAAGAATCTAGCCAGCGTAGCCAATCAAACTTAGAAAAGAGCAATCCGAATCAACAGAGTAATAAATCTACTGATGATGAATTAGGGCTTTCAGGTAGGATAAAAGAGAATTGGCCAAAGATTATCGATAATCTAAGTAAGGTCAAGATGTCAGTGGCAACCTTTTTATCAGAAGGCACACCGATAAAATTAGAAAGCGATACCTTGATTATCTCTTTTCCTGAGAGCTGTTCCTTGCACAAAGAGACTCTTCAGAGAAAAGAAAATCGCTTGTTAATTGAGAAGACATTGTCCCAGTTCCTTAACCAAAACCTAAAGATAAAGTTTGTTCTTTCTGTATCTGATTCAAAGAACGAACATCCCGAAGAAAAAAATAAAAATGATTCATTTGTCCATTCAGTGATAAATGCATTTAATGCCCGCCTGGTCTAACTAAGGTTACTTTTATTATGGCAATTTATCCAGATTCAATAGAAAAACTTATCGAGTGCCTAATTAAGCTTCCGGGAATTGGTAGGCGTAGCGCTGAGCGGATTGTCGGCTACATTCTAAATGTTCAGGAGGACAGGGTTAGACATCTTGTGCAAAGTATTCAACAGGTAAAGAAGACCATCCGTCTGTGTCGTATATGTCGAAATTTTAGTGAAACTGATATTTGTGCAATCTGTCAAGACGGCAAACGAGATAATTCTTTACTTTGTATAGTGGAGAATCCTCAAGATGTAACGGCAATTGAAAAAAGCGGCAACTTCAACGGCCTATATCATGTCTTAGGAGGAGCAATTTCCCCTTTAGAAGATAAAGGGCATAAAGATCTGCAAATTGAGAGTTTATTTTTACGTATAAAGCAGGGTAAGGTACAGGAGATAATTTTGGCTATGGATGCGGACGCAGAAGGCGAAGCCACTGCTTTATATTTAACTCAGCTACTTAAACCCACCCAGATTAAACTCAGCCGCATTGGTATGGGGATTCCTTCTGGAGCAAACCTGGAATACGTAGATTCCACCACTCTTGCTTCTGCGCTTGATGGTCGTCGGGCAATTCAAAAATAATTAGAGAGGGTTATCAACCGAACGATTTTTTGAAAATCGCTTCGTAGATTGGTCCTTGCTCAGTGAGTGTGCTTTTAAATAAGGTAAGACCAGACACCTTAAATTCTGGGGGCGGAGAGCAGAGATTTTTATTTAAGAATTCTAATTTTTCAATCAAGGCTTTTCGATTTAGACCGGAACGTACCCTGCCCAAGGTGATATGACTGCTAAATGGGCGGGTCTCTGCTGGTAGGCCAATTTTACACAATTCTTTCTCTATGGTTTCAGCAATCTCTTGAATCGGCTGGTCATTCTCAACCCCGATCCAGATTACCCGGGGATATTGTAGCTTAGGGAATGCTCCCAGGCTAGATAAGTAAAGATTGAAACCAGACTTTTTACTCGCAATCTGATCAAGAATTGATTGTATTTTTAGAACCCGATCCTGCTCAATCTCGCCTAAGAATTTCAAGGTAAGGTGGATGTTTTCGGGTTTCACCCACTTTACATCAGCACGGGTTTGCTTTAATTCATCTTGTATATTGCTTAAGCTGGTTCTGATTTCTTCAGGTAATTCTACGGCAATAAATGTCCTCATGTTTTCAAAAGCTGTGTTTTTAACATTGATAGAGCGTTGAGCACGGCTTTTCTTTTTACGCTAAGGCGGCTGCCTGGAAAACGGAATTTTTGGCTAATTACTCTATTTTTTGTGGCAACAGAAATAAATACTGTGCCTATGGGTTTTCTGGGTGTGCCTCCTTGAGGTCCTGCGATTCCGGTAATACCTATTCCATAACTAGATGTGGCAATTTTCTTCACATTTTTTGCCATCCGTTGGCATACCTCTTGAGAAACTGCACCGTATCGTTTAATAAGTAGGGGTGGAATTTTAAGTAAGTTGACCTTTGATTGGTTGCTATAGGCCACGATACCCAAGAGGAAATATTGAGAACTACCTGGAATATTGGTGAAGAGATTTGCTAATAGTCCACCTGTGCAGGACTCAGCAACCGCAATGGTTTTGTTCTTTCTTAAGAGTAGTCGACTTATACTGATTTGTGGATATCTCATTAGCGCAATATTTATTATACCCATTTTAATTTTCTTGACAATACCTGTTTTTTGTTTATAATATATTCAGTTTTAGTCTTCGGGGTAGGGTGATTTTGCTTTGTTATCCCACAATTAGCGAAGCAAAAAATTCCCAACCGGCGGTATAGCCCGCGAGTCCCCAGTGATTCGTTTTGCATTCGCAAAAGCGAATCAAAACGATGGGGATAGACCTCGTGAGATTCGGGGGCCGATAGTATAGTCTAGAGGGGAGAAGGCTAAATTGGTCCCGAAGATTATTGCTTCGGGATTATTTTTTAGGAGAGGGAAATGTTTCATGATATTTTAGAGATATTAGAGGATTTAAAGAAGGGTTTGATGGTAGTTGTGGTTGATGACGAGGACCGTGAGAATGAAGGAGATCTGGTTATGGCTGCTCAATTTGTCCGATCCCAGGATGTAAACTTCATGCTCAAGCACGGTCGCGGACTCATCTGTGTTCCAATGGAGAGGGAGCGCCTGGAGCAACTAAAGCTATACCCCATGTCAGCGGAGCGTTTAGCTAATCAGCAAAAAGACCCCTTTTCTACTGCCTGGATGATTTCTGCGGATGCAGCGCAAGGTATAACTACTGGGATTTCCGCTTATGACCGATCAAGAACCATCAATGTCCTAGCAAGTCCTGCAACACAACCTGGGGATTTGGTTTGTCCAGGTCATATTTTTCCTTTAAAGGCACAAAAGGGAGGCGTTTTAGTAAGGGCCGGACATACGGAAGCAACTCTGGACTTGATGCGGCTTGCCGGACTTTATCCAGCGGGAGTAATCTGTGAGATTATGAATGACGATGGCTCAATGGCTAGATTAAAAGAACTGGTTGAGTTTTCCAGGATACACAATCTTAAGATTTGCTCAATTGCTGATTTAATTGAATATCGCCGCCGTACAGAGATTCTTATAGAGAGGATTTCCTCAACGCAGCTACCTACTGAATTCGGGACATTTCAGTTGATTTTATATCAGGACATAATTAGCGGCGAAAGACACATTGCCCTGACAATGGGCAATTTAGATAGTCAGCCAGTATTAGTGAGGGTACACTCACAATGCTTGACTGGCGATGTATTCGGCTCTCTGCGTTGCGATTGCGGTTGGCAGCTGCGTAAGAGTATGGAGATAATTGCCAAAGAAAAAAGGGGTGTTTTCCTGTATATGAATCAGGAAGGAAGAGGGATTGGTTTATTAAATAAGATTCGTGCTTATAATTTTCAGGATAAAGGTCTGGATACAGTTCAGGCAAATCAAGCCCTTGGTCTTAAGCCGGATTTACGTGATTATGGGATTGGAGCGCAAATCTTGGTAGATTTGGGATTAAAGAAGATTCGTCTTTTAACCAATAATCCGCGCAAGATTGTTGGTTTGGATGGTTATGGCTTAAAGGTGGCCGAGCGCATTTCTTTAGAAATAAATCCCAATCCCCTAAATTTACGTTACCTTAAAACCAAGAAAGAAAAGCTCGGCCACCAACTTAAGATATAAAATTATGGTTAAATTGTTGGACTGTTATATCGCTGAATATTGAGCAATTTAGCAGTTTGGCAATAGAAAAGGAGGGAAAGATGGTTAAGACTATCGAAGCTAGTTTGATTGCTAAGGGTAAGCGGTTCGGGATTGTTGCCTCACGCTTCAATGATTTCATTACCAAGGATTTGATAAGCGGATGTTTGGATACATTACACAGACACGGAGTAAAAGAGGATGAGGTTAGCCTTACTTGGGTTCCTGGCGCATTTGAAATCCCGCTTTTAGCTCAGAAATTAGCTAAGTCTAAGTCAGTTGATGCAGTAATCTGTTTAGGTGCAGTTATACGAGGCTCAACGCCCCATTTTGACTATATTGCTGCAGAGGTTGCTAAAGGGATTGCTAAGGTATCACTGGATTCGGGCCTGCCAGTTATTTTTGGCATAATAACCGCTGATACTATTGAACAGGCAATTGAGCGGGCAGGAACCAAGGATGGCAACAAAGGACGCGATGCAGCATTGAATGCAATCGAGATGGCAAATCTTATTTAATGATGCGTAAACGCACAAAGGCCCGTCAGTTGGCCTTACAGATTCTTTATCAAATTGATATTACCCATGATGATTCTTCTGTTTCTTTGGATAATTTCTGGCAAAGCCAGAAGCACGAAGTGGACTCAACAGTAAAGCAATTTACCTTAGAGTTGGTTGAGGGTATCCAGAAGTATCACCAAATAATTGACCACAAGATCGCCGCATACGCTAAGAATTGGGAACTTAAGCGAATGGCTGTGGTTGACCGCAATATTTTACGCCAAGCCTGTTTTGAAATTATTTATCGACCGGATATTCCTCCCAAGGTTGCGATTAACGAGGCAATTGAACTTGCCAAGCGTTTTTCTGGAATAGAGGCAAGTAAATTCGTTAACGGGGTACTGGATAAGGTGCGTCAGGACGTGGTTTGCAACCGTAAGTAACAGATATAGAGATGAGAAAAGATCATGAACATTATATGAGATTGGCAATACGTCAGGCTCAGCAAGCTGCCGGCAAAACCTATCCCAACCCTTTGGTGGGAGCGCTGTTAGTGAAGCATGGTCAGATTATTACCCGAGGCTACCATAAAAAGGCAGGCTTGCCTCATGCTGAGGTAGTCGCAATAAGTTTAGCTGGCAGAAAGGCATCCGGAGCCACGCTTTACGTAACCCTTGAACCATGTTCTCATTTTGGACTTACACCGCCCTGCACTGACATGATTATCAAAAGTGGCATCAGGCAGGTAATTGTTGGTATGCTTGATCCCAATCCGCTTAATAATGGTAAGGGTGTGAGAATTTTGCGTAAGCACGGCATAGAGGTAGAAGTGGGATTTCTTGAGGAGAGGCTAAAAAAGATGAATGAGTCTTTTATAAAATATATAACCCAGAAAATTCCCTATATTACGGTTAAGGTGGGGCAATCGTTAGACGGTAAGATAGCAACTCACAGCGGTAATTCTAAATGGATCACCTCTGACCGGGCACGAGAATATGTGCACCGTATACGCGATCAATTTGATGCGATAATGGTGGGGGTGAATACGATTCTCAGGGATAATCCTAAGTTGCAAACTACGTCCTTATCAAAAAAATTAACCAAGATTATCGTAGACAGCCATTTAAGCATTCCCTATCAGGCCGATGTATTGCAAAACCCACCGGTAATTATTGTTATCTTGCGGGAGACTCCAGGGCAGGAAACAGCAAATAGGGATATTTTATCTAGCAGGGCGCAGATTTTAGAGGTTAAAGGAAAAGCGGGATTGGTTAATCTTAGGGATATGATGAAGAAACTAGCCAGGCTTAAGATAACCAATATCTTAGTAGAAGGAGGAGGGAATTTAATTGGTTCTTTGTTTGACGAAGACTTGGTGGATAAGGTTTTATTCTTTATCAGTCCTAAGATTATCGGAGGTAAGGAAGCAATAAGTTCAGTAATGGGTAAGGGGATCGGTCATCCGGACAAGGCATTTTGCTTAAAGAATGTTTGTTTAAAACGCATTGGCGAGGATTTTCTGGTTGAGGGATATATTAAATGAAGACACAATTTACGTTTACTTACGTTCCGTAAGTTGTGCACTTACTTATGTTTACGGGCATAATTGAGGAATTAGGTGAGGTTAAGAAAATTCAACGTATTGGCCGTAATACCGTGTTAGAACTGAAGGCGGATAAAATTTCTCA
>JASFIK010000056.1:0-8161 GCA_050122705.1 Candidatus Omnitrophota bacterium
TTCAATGGATTAACGATGGCTACAGTTACTGACTCCTCATCCTCGCTAATAGGAAAACACTGGTAATCCTGAATAAGGGACGAAGAGAACCGGTGTAACACATCCATATCAATATTCTGCTGTTTAAGTTCAACCAGGGGAATTCCAAACTGCTCGGCTAATGCCTCTGAAAGATTAACCTTACTAATCATTCCTCGATTTACCATAATACTTCCTAAGAATTCGCCGCTTGTCTTCTGTTCCTTTAACACATCCTGGAGTTGCTGCTCAGTAATCAATCCCTTTTCAATCAAAATCTCACCCAAGCGTTTAGAGCTTGCCTTCATCGCTGCCCCCTTATTTTATAGTGTGCCAATCATATAAAATTCATTCTCTGGCTTACGGTCAAAGCGGCCGTTAATAATCCTCTGACAACCATCAAGGGTTTGTTCCACCGGTACGTATTCACCATCTTTACCTGTATAAGCCTCGGCAACAAAAAATGGTTGGGTAAGGAAGTTCTGTAGCTTCCTTGCACGCTCATAGATAATCCGGTCGCCAGCAGAAAGCTCATCAATCCCGATAACAATTACAATCCGTCGCAATTCCTCATATCGCTGAAGCATTCGGATAACCTCCTGAGCAACCTCAAAATGATGCTTGCCTACAATATCAGGATCAAGGTTAGCACTTGAAGAAAGCAATGGGTCAATCGCAGGATATAGCCCCAGCTGTACCCTCTGGCGTGAGAGAACTAATATGGAATCAAGAAAGCTAAATATGGTTACTACTGCCGGGTCAGTAAGGTCATCAGCAGGAATGTATACTGCCTCCACTGAACTTATTGAACCACCACTCTCTTTGGATGAACGAATCCGCTCGTGGAATTCGCTTGCCTCAGAAATCAATGTTGGTTGATACCCGGTTTCTGAGGGAAGGCGGCCAAGCAAACTGGAGATTTCTGCCCCAGCCTGAAGAAACCTAAAGATATTATCGACAAACAAGAGCACATCCTGATTCTTGCGTTGTATTGATTCAGCTAAAGTAACCCCGCTCATGGCTACGCCAAAGCGAGCCCCGGGTGGTTCGTTCATCTGGCCAAATATCAATACTGTTTTGGATAATATATCGCGGTGGGAAAGCTCAAAGTAAAGCTCATTTCCTTCACGGATGCGCTCACCTGCACCAGTAAATACACAGGCGCCACGGTATTTTTTAACAATATTGTGAATTATCTCCAGGGTGAGAATACTCTTTCCTAAGGCTGCTCCACCCAGGATTCCAGTCTTACTACCTTTCACCATAGGGAAAAGAAGGTCAATAATCTTAACCCCGGTTTCCAATATCTCATAAGTTTGCGCCTTTTCTTTATCAGCCTGGATACGCACCCCTAATTTCTGTCGGCGAATGGGAATCCTCTCACCAGAAGGCAATTTGCCCTTCTGGTCAATCGGCTCACCCCATATATTTATAATCCGTCCGTAAAGAGTATCTCCCGGAGGAATCTGAATCGGCTCCCCAGTTGCATGGGCAGGCGTATTGCGTTGGAGATTAAAGGTAGAGTTTATCGCAATGCAGCGAGCGATATTGCCAGACAGGTGCTCAGCAACCTCTAATACCACCCTTCTGCCATCAACTGTCTGAGTATTTATGTTTTCCAGAATATTGGGGATGTCTACTCCCGAGGGGAATTTTACATCCACTACTGGCCCCTGAACCGAAACTACATATCCGACTTGAGATTTTTTTTCCTTTTCCATTGTTTATCTGAATGTTAATCTTGCCGCAAACAGCTCGCGCATATTGCGGTCAATTAGTTCATGACGCTGCCTGAAATACTGCAGCCGCAGTTCCTGCTCCATCTTCTCAAGTTTATCCTCGCTATCCTCAAGGTGGACATAGCGCGCAGCCATCTCAGCCAAGCGACTAAACCCAAAGATTTCGTAAAACTTCTGGCCTAGCAGGAGGTAAACTAAATATCCGGCAATTTCTCCGGCGGAAGACTCCATAATTATCTCTTGAGTTATGGCTAATTTTTCCTTTTTATCTCCTGTATACGGCAGAAGCTGCTCAATCTGAATGCGCTGATTCATCAACGAAGCAGCATAGGGATAGACTATCTTTAAACCACCTAACTTCTGATTGAGCTCTTCATTAATGATATAGTCCCTTAACTGCATTGCCAGTGATAATCGATTGTCATCCTTGATTCCGGTAAAGCCAACAAAAGAAGCATTATTCTCCCGGGCATACATCCTACCCTTCTCGCCAACAATTATCAATTTAGCCTGGTTGTCCTCAACCTCCCTGAGTGCCACTGAAATAACCTGCATATTCATTGCTCCCAGAAGACCGCTGTCAGAGGTAATTGCAATTACCCCGGGAGTTCTGCGCGAGGGATTTAAGAGTGGGTGAGCAACGTGTCTGACCATAGCCATCTCAAAAAGCCTCTGGAGTAGTATAAAAATCTTATCAAATGACCTAATCTTCTTTTCCATTACATGGAATTGGAATATGGCAATCTCCTTAAGCACACCAATCAGGCTGGCGAGATTGCGATTAAATTCCAGGTCACTTTTAATCTGGGAAATTAATTTCATAAATTTATGCCGGCTGAAAATACTGCTCTAAAGCAACGCACAACTTTTCTTTGGCTGAATCATTTAAGGCTTGCGCCTTCCTAATCTCAGCAAGCAGGCCAGGGTATGACTTTTCGAGTTGGCTAATAAACCGGTACTTAAACTTATTTATATCTGCGGCTGATAGATTATCAAGAACTCCCATGCCTAAAGCAAATAAAAGCACTATCTCTGCCTCAGTAGGAATCGGACTATTCCTATCCTGAATCAAAAGCTGGGTTATTGCCTGGCCGCGCTTTAACCTTTCCTCTGCCTTCTGGGAGAGACCAGTAGTGCGCAGTTGGGTCATCTGCAAGAGTTCCTGATATTGGATATACTCTAACCTCAGCCGCTTGCTAAGCTCCTTCATACCTGGCCATTGGGCTTTATTTCCGATTCGGGAAACCGAAAGCCCAAAATCAATTGCTGGCTTAGTACCCTTCTTAAACAACGCGATACTAAAATAGATTTGTCCATCAGTCATAGAAATGAGGTTAGTAGAAATATAACCTGTAACATCGCCCTGCAATATCTCAACCACTGGGAAAAATGTCATTGAGCCACCGCCCAGTTCTGGCTTAAGATAGCCGGCACGTTCCATTAACTGTGAATGGATATAAAATATATCCCCTGGATATGCTTCTCTGCCTGGGGCGCGTTCAAGCAAAAGGGAAATCTGACGATATACCCAGGCATGCTTGGTAAGGTCATCAAAGACCACAAACACATCACGTCCCTGCCGCATAAAGTATTCACCCAGCATAGCTGCAGTATAAGGGGCTAAATACTGCTCTCCCATAGAAGCAGAAGCCACACCGCTGACAATTATTGTGTAAGGCATAACCTCTTTTTGGCGGAAGATGTTAAATATCTTAAGCAGGCTGGCATAGGTTTTGCCAACACAGCAATAGATACAAATTACATCCTTGCCCTTTTGATTAATGATTGCATCAATCGCTACGGTTGTCTTTCCAGTAAGCCGGTCGCCGATCAGTAACTGCCGTTGCCCTTTAGCAATAGGAATAACTGCATCGAGAATTAAGGTTCCTGTCTCTAATGTCTCTTTAACTGGAACCCGGTCAAGCACGCCAGCTGCCTCAGCAAATACCGGGCGATAATCTGATATTGCAATTTCACCCATGCCGTCGGCTGGCTCACATAAACTAGTTACTACCCGACCTAAAAATGCCTCCCCAACGGGCAAATGTAAAAACTCACCCTTACTATAAATCTCATCTCCGGTGCGAAGAAAGCCCTTGGAACTAAGCACCAAAACCTGAACATCCTGCTCGCTAAAGCCGAGTACCATTCCCTTTCCTCCCTGGGGAAGATCCACAATCTGACCATTAATACAAGAAGGTAGTCCTGATACTCTCAAGATACACTCACGCACAGACTTAACTGTTCCTACCTCATGAACCTCAAATTTTGCCGCTTGTTTATTATTAACCACTTGCCTGTCGGGCACTGGCTGCCTCCTTAATCTTAAACCTCAGGCTTCCATCTAAGACTAAACTGCCGATATGTACAATCAATCCAGCAATCACGCTTGAGTCAATCTCCTCCTTAAGCTCCATTGCACGGCCTAATTTTTCTTTAATCTTTGCTTTTAAGGCATCGCGCTGTTCGGGGGTAAGCGCAAAAGCACTCACTACCCTTGCCTGCTGAGTATCCTTGGGAATATGTAGGCGGTCTAATTGCTCAAAGCTGCTGGAGATTATTTCCTTAAGCCAATAATGGTGAATCTCACGACAGATGTGCTCAGGTAAGGCCTGTCCAACCAACTCTACTGCCTGCTGGAGTGCCTTTTCCTCAATCTGTTTATTGATATCAGCAATCAAGTTCTGACGCGTACGGTCAGCTTGTTGAATAATCTCCTCAGCCTTTTGATTAGCCTGATTTAAAACCTTATCTCTTTCTGCCTGCATCTGATTAACCATACTTTCCCGCTGTTGCCTGGCATCACGTTGAGCATCAGCAATAATTTCCTTGGATTGGCGTTGCGCATCCTCCAGCTGCTTTCTTACTTGCTCCTCTTTCTTTGCATATTCAGCAGACATCTGCTCTAAGTGTGAAGTAGCACTAACCACATTACGATTTAGGATTTTACGCAAGGAAAAAACCAAACCAGTAAAGATAAAGACTTGTAAAATAATCAAAGAAACAATAAGCATTGCTTCCTCCTTAAATGAGCACTTGACTTATGGAACACGCAGTGTGACATAAGTCAATCTTCTAAGAGATACTTCTTTAGTTTGTGCGAATTGACCCCTGCCGTTTTGATTCGCTTTTGCGAATGCAAAACGAATCAGCAGGGGTAAGTTCGGACTTATCCTGCCTGCTTCGCTTTGCGAAGCAAAGCGGTAGGGATGTCCTCACTTAACTAAATAACTGAAAAACAACTAACATAGCAATAATTGCTGTTGCCTCAGCAAATATTAAAACAATAATCATCGCGGTAAGAATCCTCGGTGCAGCTGAGGGATTCCGCCCCAGAGCGCCAATACTGGCTTTACCGCACATCGCAAAAACCCAACAGGGGGCAAAGATACATAAGGCAAAGATTAAAAGCAGAGCTATATTACGGTCCATTTCTATGTTTGCTCCTCAACAATAATGGTTGCCTGATTAGCATTAATACCGGCTATGCCGCGGCGAATCAAAAAAGCCTGATCATCAACCATTAATCTGCCACTAATCAAGCGACTGATTATCGGCTTATGAAAAGAGAGTACCTCAAATACCCCTTGCTCACCTGGCAAGATGAGGCTCTTAGCCTTACCCTCAAAAATTACCTCTCCTGGCGTAGCAACTACAACTTCTAACATTTCTTAAATCCGGTCCGGTTAAATAATTTATTATATCACGCTTTATCTAAAATTACTAATTTTTCTCTTTTACAAACCTGCACTAATCTGGGCGTAAGTATCAGAATCATCATAAACCCCAGGGTCTACCAGATCGCTTATGCGCACTACAAACTCATCGGATATTTCATCAGGAACTCTCCATGTATAAGTGCCGGTATTATCAGTAGCACTAATAATGCTAAATGTTGCTCCGCCGTCAGTTGAATATTCAATCTTTACCTGAGGAATGCTCCCTTTCCAAAGCCAGGTAATCTCCTTAATCTGCCCTGCCTGCCAAACCTCTCCCCCATTCGGAGTAATAATTGTAAAATCTCCGATTATTCTAAAATCAGTATCAGAATCATCAAAGGCACCCGGGTCATTCGGGTCAGATACTCGCACCTTTACAGAATCAAAAATTGCATCAGGGATAGTCCAGGAATATGGTTTATAGGAAGGCGCATCTGAAGCAATGGTCTTTACATCAGCAACAAAGTTATCGCGCGAATACTCAAGTTTTACGCTCGGTATATTTCCGATATTAACCCAGGAAATATTATATTTTCTGCCGACTTTCCATACCTCACCCCCATTTGGGTTGATTAAAGTAAATGCGCAGCGAATGCGAAAATCAGCATCAGAAATATCAAATGCCTCAGGGTCATTAGTATCAGAGACCCTTACCAGCATATTTCCTGCTACACTATCAGGAATCTGCCAAGAATATTTCCCATCGTTAGTTAGGTTATCCTCAATCAGGGAATAAGTCAAGCCGCTATCGGTAGAATATTCCAATTTAACAAATTTTATATCTCCAGTGCAATTCCAGGTAATCTCCTGCCTGTCCCCCACCAACCAAACCTCATTGCCATTAGGGCTGGTTAAGATAAAACCTCCTTGTATCTTAAAGAAATAATCTGAAGTATCACTTATAGTTGAATCATCAACATCACTAATCCTTACTAGCGCCTGGGTAGTAATCGTATCGGGAATTACCCAACTATAAAAACCGGTATTCGAGGTAGAGCTGACAATCGGAACAAAGGTTAATCCTCCATTAGAAGAATACTCTAACTTCACATTTTCAACCGGGCCAATCCTATCCCAGATAATATCATGCGTTGAGCCTACTATCCAAGCCTCGTTGCCATTAGGAACAGTAAGCGTAAAACCAGTCCTGATTATAAAATTGTCATCTGAGGTATCATAAACCGTAATATCAGAGGCATCGCTTATCTTTACCCTGGTTAGGAACCCTGGATTATCCGGTATGGTCCAATTATATTTCTCTCCTGCAGCATCAACAGAACTGGCAATTGTGTAAGGATAACTCTTACCTGCATCAACAGAATAATCGAGCCTTACATCAGCAATTGAACCAAAGCGTATCCAGGTTATATTGTGGAGTGAGCCAACCACCCAATCCTCACCGCCATTAGGCGCATTTAAGATTAACCCACCCCTAATCTTAAAGTTGTTATCTGAGGTATCGTAGACAACAGAATCATTTACATTGGTTATTTTCACTCTTATTGTCTGAGAAATAACATCAGGTATCACCCAGTTATAAGAGCCAAGACTGGAAGATATGGAGTCAATGATAAGATGGGGAAAGCTTAAGCCTCCATCAGTAGAATACTCCAATTTTACCTTATCAATCGAGCCAGATTTATTCCAGGTGATTGCCTGAGATGAACCCACAGGCCAAACCTCTCCGCCATTAGGGCTGGTTAATATTAATCTTCCGATAATCTTAAAATCATTATCTGATGTATCATAAACCGAAGCATCAGAAAAATCAGTAATCCTAACTCTTGCTTGGTGAGAAATGCTATCAGGGATTATCCAGGAATAAGTTTCTAAGGCTGCATCAATAGAAGGACTAATAATATGAGGGTAGCTTAAACCACCATTGGTTGAATACTCAAGTTTTACAATCCCAATTGACCCAGTTAATTCCCAAGCAATGTCTTTACTTGAGCCCACCTGCCAAACCTCTCCTGCGTTAGGCGAGGATATAGCCAAAGCTCCTTTAATCTTAAAATCTGCGTCTGATACATCATATACAGCTGCATCCGAGCTATCAGATATCCTTACCCTAACCTGTTCGCTGATTGCATCAGCTACCACCCAGGCATAACTACCTGCTTCGGTTGAAACATCCAGAGACTCAATAATCTTATGAGGAAAGGTTAAGCCTCCGTCAGTTGAATATTCTATATTTATTTTTTGTATTGAGCCCCTGCGAATCCAGGTAATGTTTTGCGTACTTCCCACCTCCCACTCCTCTTGGCCATTTGGTGAAACCAGGATTAAATCTCCCTGTATTTGGAAATTATTATCTGAGGTATCATATACGGTTGGGTCTAATACATCAGTAATCTTTACCCGACATTCTCTCGATAAAGTATCCGGCACCACCCAGGCATAAATCCCCAGATTTGCATCTACTGCTGTTGCGATTATATAAGGGTAAGCCCAGCCTCCGTCAGTTGAATATTCTAATCTCACTTGGGCAATTGAGCCTACTATTGACCAGGTAATATTATGCTGAGCTCCCACTATCCAGACCTCACCACCATCAGGGGAATTAATCGTGATGCCTCCTCTAATTTTAAAATTTGCCTGGGAAATCGCAAAGCTATCCGAATCTTCATAATCACTTACTTTAACTTTTACCTGAGCAGAAATTGCATCAGGTATTGTCCAGGAAAA
>JASFIK010000057.1:0-8132 GCA_050122705.1 Candidatus Omnitrophota bacterium
TCCCATACTGTAATATATATTAGCAAGGTTATAATATACTTCTGCATATTCTGGGTTTATCTCTATTGCTTTATTATATAAGGCGATGGCTTGTTCTTTCTTACCCATAGCATTATATGCATTACCCAGGTTATTATATGCCCTTACATAGCCGGGGTTAATTTCCAGAGTCTTATTAAATGAGGCGATGGCTTCAGCTTGCTTTCCGATAGCGCTGTATGCCTTACCAAGGTTATTGTGCATTCTATAGTCGCGGGGGACATACCTTAGGGTCCTCTTATAAAATGCAATGGGTTCTCTCCAATAATTGTTTTGTCTGATGGTTAGACAAGAATAGGAAACCAATAATCCTGACACAAAAAATGTAGTAAAAGTTTTAAATTTTTTAACCCGATATATGTAAATTATAACTTGTGCAACAATCAGGAAGAAGCCAATTGATGGCAAATATATATAGTGTTCGGCCATATAAAAAGCAAGAGGGTAGATGCCACACACGGGTAGCAGCCCGATAAAAAACCAAAACACAGAGAAAAAGATTAATTGATTATGCATTTTTCTCTTAAAGGCATAAATTAAAAGCAAGAATAATATAACACAGCCGATGATTGCTTTAGGTTCGGTAAAATTAAATAAATTATCCCCGTACACAGCACGTAGATTTATCGGCAACAGTAGGATTCTTATATAATTAGTAACCGCAACAAAAAAACCCGGCGTCCTTTGCAGCACAGTAGTAAAATTCCAACTATAAGGTAGCGAGGATACCAAAACCGTTAGCCTCAAGACAATATAAATAAAGGCTATACTTACAACTGATAGAAAGTTCTTAAATTTGATTTTTACCTTAAATGCAAAATGATAAAGCAGTAATAATGCCGGGAGAATTAAAGCACTCTCTTTGGATAAAAGCGCCAATACATAACTTATTAAAATTAAGCTGTAAACTTTTGCCGACTTAAGGCGAGAGCACTTTATGTAAAATATAAAACAAAGCAAAATAAATAGTCCAGATAATGGGTCGGTTCGACCAGAGATATAAGCAACTGCCTCGGTATGTACGGGATGAATAACAAAAAATGCACCCGCAAGTAAAGCAAGCAGCCAATCACCAAAAAGTAGGGTAATCAGCCAATAAATGCAACAAGCCACGCCAATATGCAATACTATATTTATGAAATGATAACCCCTGACATCCAGTTTCCATAAGTGATAATCTATCATGTAGGTAACTATTCTAAGGGGACGGTAGAAGTTATATTTGGTTCCTCCGCCTGTACCATCATCTTCAGTAAATATCTTTGGCAAATGAGCCCAGTTTTTTAAATAAACATTATTTTTCACTAAAAAGTCATCATCCCAGACAAATTTTCCATTGAGTGAATTAGCATAGACCAAAAAGCCTAACCCAGCGATTAGCGCAATAGATACGAATACAGTTTTCCTTTTAGCAGAACTGGTTGTTTCTTGCCCAGGAACTAAGTAATTTATCAGTTTTCTCGCTATTTCCATAAAATGTATTTATTGCCTTTTGATTCTTGAATGTTTAGCCTTTCTCAAGGATATTATACACTTTATATCTTCAAATATAGTATCAATTAGATTAACCTTACTTTTTCTTTTACTTTCTTCCCAATTTACCGCGAATTCTTTAATTCTTAAACCTTGTTTATAAGCGTGGAAAATTAATTCTGTATCAAAAAACCAATTATTGTTTTTAACCAGTGGTAGGAGAGTTACTATTTTATCTCTCTTGAATAATTTGAATCCACATTGATAATCCAAAAAAGGTAAATTAAGAAATGACCTTATTATCCTGCTAAAAGTTCGTGAAAGAACATTTCTTAGTAGTGAGCGTTTTACCGTTGAGGAGGGCAATAATCTTGAGCCGATAATTATGTCATACCCATGATTAAGCTGCTCACACAGCTGTAGAAAATTAAGCGGATCTGTAGATAGATCAATATCCATATAGCCTATCAAAGGGCAAGAGGAGCTTACGATTCTAAATTTTAACGCTCCCCCTCTCCCTTTTTCTGATAATCTAAAGGCAAATATATTAGGAAAACTTTTTGCTAGATTCTTTGCGATTTCAAAGGTTTTATCAGTCGAGCCATTATCCACAATTGAGATTATGAATTTGAAATTATATGCTTCTAAAAGGTGCTTGACGTGTAAAGTATTCTTTTCTAATATTTTTTCTTCATTATAGACCGGCAGAACTATTTCGGTTTCCCAATAATCATTATAAACTGATTTCATTTTGTACTGTTTTTCGTTAACCGCTCAGCCAAAAGGCCTTTTGATTATATTCTAGAAAATTATACCACATTTAAATTAAAATATAGAAAGAAATTTGCGTGAGATTTATTCTCTCTTTTCGTCTATTAGAGATAGAAAGGGGGGATGTAAAATGAAGAATTTATTAATTATATGGTTGACCTTAGGGATATGGCTTTCCACTTGCCTAGATGGGGAATCTTTTGAGGATATAGTTTGGAGGAATGTTAGCAATGAGATTGTTCAGGTAAATTGTGTTTGGGTGGATAGACAGAATCCCCAGACAATTCTTATTGGAACAGATCGGGGAGTATTTAAGACTAAGGATGGCGGTAGTTCTTGGCAGGCAGTACTTTTTGGTATAAATAAAAAAGTAAAATTTTTATATACTGACCGATTAGATAAAAATTTAATCTATGCATGTTGTAGTAATGGATTATTTTTCAGCCAAAATCAAGGCCGAACTTGGCAAAGAATTTATCAAGAGCAGGAAGTTAATTGTTTAGGCATACTCCAAGGAGTTGCTAAAACACTCTATTTAGGCACTCAAGCGGGATTGTTAAGAAGTCAAGATGGTGGTATAACTTGGGATAGATTAAGCGGAAGACTTAGAAATCTGTCTATCCTGGCAATCACAGAAGATAACATAAACAAATTTATTTATCTCGTAGCCGATGATGGAGTTTACCGAATTGATCACAAAGGTAGGGCAGGGAGGATTTTTGTTTCTCAGTCTGTTAATTTACAAGATGCCGATAAGGAGGAAGAAAATAGCGATTCGAGCGAAGATTTACCTCAGATAAATCATCTTTGTGTTGATTCAAATAAGCCTCAAGTAATCTATTTAGCCACTAATCAGGGTGTGTTTATTACCAATAATCAGGGTAGGTCTTGGCGTAGATTCGCTCATTTTGGATTACTTAACAAAAGGATAGACTTTATTAGCACTTCTCAAGATTCGTTACCTTTAGCAATAACTAAATCAGGAATCTTTATTTATAATAAAGAGAGGTGGCAGGAATTAACCTTAAGATTAGCTATGCAGGATATTCGTTTTTTGACAATCGATGATTTTGGCAATATCTACGCTGCTGGAGATAAAGGACTGTTTAAGAGTAGCCAATTACCTAAGAGGGCTATTTTCCTTTCGCTAAAAACAAATCAAGAACCTACAATCCAAGAAATTCAGCGGGCAGCAATCGAATATGCACAGGTAATTGACCCAAAGCAGATTGCTTTACATCGGAGACTAGCGCGCCTTAAAGCAATATTACCAGATTTTAGCTTAGATTATGATAAGACTATCTCTACATATAGCAACTCGCAAGTTACAAGATTTAGTGCTGGTCCAAGAGATTGGGGAGCTTCGCTTAAATGGAGTCTGGGTGATTTAATCTGGAGTGAGCAGCAGAGATTAATCGACTCTCAGGTACGGCTAATGGTTAAATTGCGTCAAGATATTCTTGATGAGGTGACCCGATTATACTTTGAACGTAAAAACCTTCAATTAGAACTCGCTTCTTCTCAGGAATCAGGCTTTATCAAGAAGCAGGATAAGGAGTTAAGAATAGAAGAACTTACTGCTTTACTTGACGGTCTAACCGGAGGCTACCTTTCAAAATATGGCTTGACAGAATAGACATTTGTTTCTATACTAAAACTAAGCGCAGAGAAAGTGAGGTGTAAGTTGATTACTAAGATAGGTATCGTAGCAGGGGAGATCTGGCATTTTCTTGATCAGCACGACCAGGTAACTCTGACTGATTTGGTGAAGAACATAGAACAACCCCGCGATATGATACTGATGAGTTTAGGTTGGCTTGCCCGGGAGGGGCATGTGGTTTTACGGACACACGAAAGAGACTATTTACTCTCCTTGAGAAGAGAACCCCAAAAAGCTCAATAGAATATGAACAACCGGGGCATAGCCTTAATTTTAGTATTATCCTTTATTTTGGCTGTTGTGATTATGGCTAATATTGCTTTAATTATTATCTCCAGCCAAACTCGCTTCGCCCATCATCAGCTCAGTCGCATTCAGGCTTATTACGCTGCCCAAGCAGGCATTAATTATGCTCTTCAGCAGTTGAGAACTAACTCCTGGTCAACAGGTTCTTATACTTTATGTCAGTCAGGGTGCGATGTTAACGATGGAGATATACCTTTTCCTGTGGATATTGATATTGGCGGTCCGGGAACTGGCATTTCTGGAACTCGTAGGATTAGCGCAACCGCAACTTATACTTACACACCCTTATCTTAAAACCCCTATTCTTTTTTAAGTCATCCCACCTTTCAGCTTGAATTTAAGCCAAATATAACATTTTATAATTTGAGTAAGGATAAGTAAGAATAAGTAATTTTATAAGTATAATTTTATCGACGATCTTTTTTTGTGGTAAAAATTTAGTAAAAAAAACACTTGACAAATCGAAAAATTATGATTTACTTTAATATACTATTAAATAAGTAAAAATAAGTAAATTTAAGTAAAACATGGCGACAAAAAGGTTGATGGATATTGACGAACTGGCTGATTATCTGAGGCTTAAGCGTCAAACTATCTATAATTGGCTTAACCAGAACAAAATTTCTGGGATCAAAATTGGCGGGGTCTGGCGGTTCAATAAGCGGGATATCGACAAGTGGTTAAAAAGCAACCAGCGAAAAAACACATGTTAATGGATGTTGACGAACTAGCTGATTATTTGAGGCTTAAGCGTCAAACTATCTATAATTGGCTTAACCAGAACAAAATTTCTGGGATCAAAATTGGCGGGGTTTGGCGGTTCAATAAGCGGGATATCGACAAGTGGTTAAAAAGCAACCAGCGGTAGTTTTTAATCAGTATGGATTATCAAACCTAATCGGAGAAACAAGTGTCTGAATTTGGAATCTATTTTGGAACTGAGGTAATCAATATTACCGAGTTTAAGGGAAAAAGAGAAGCGCCTCTTTTTCTCTCTATTTCCAAGGCAAGAGTAGCTAATTTAGTCACAGAAAAGAAGTCAGAAAAGGATTCAGAAAAGAAGACTGATGAAGATTCAAAGGCAGCTATAGCAACCAGTATGTTAGCCAATATCTTAAAAGAGGAGCTTTCAAAAAATAATATTTCTCCACATAGCATAAATGTTGCTCTTGCTGGTGAAGAGCTGATTATTCGAACCTTTGATTTACCAATCTTCATGTCTAAGAAAGAGTTGGAGTATCCAGCTATCGCTTTCGAGGCTAAGAAATATATCCCCTTTAAGATTGAGGATTTAGTGTTTGATTTTCGGCTGTTACCCGATAAGAAAAACAAAAGAATTCTGGTATTATTTGTTGGCATAAAAACAGAAACCCTAAGTAAATATTTTTCCCTTTTTGAGGAATTGCAGATTCGAGTGAAATTAATTGAATATGCGGGCTTTAGCCTTTTGCGGCTTTTAAAGTCAAGCGGCTTAAAGGATAAAGGTACCCTGGGGTTTCTTAATATAGATTTAAAAGAGGAAACGAATTTTGTAGTTTGCCAAAATGGATTTCCGCTTTTCAGTCGCGATATTGTCTTGCTCTCAAAATCAGAGGGTGAATCAAAATTGGACCTTCTGATGAATAAAATGAAGAGTGAAATCCGCATATCTTTGGATTATTTTCGCCGTAAATTCCCCACCGAATCATTAAAAAATCTAATTGTTCTAAGTCCACCCAAATTGCAAGAACAAATAAACATTTTAGCTAAAGACTTGGATTTATCAGCTATTCCCTTAGAAACCTCTAACTTTTTAGACAAAAATATTGAGTTTAGCACTGCTCTAGTTAAATCCTATGCGACAGCAATAAGCCATAAACAAAGACTGCGTTACTCAATTAACCTGCTCAGGCCAGCGATTCAAAAAGAGGGTATAAAGGGATTACCCATTCCCGCTCTGTCATCAATATTAAAAATTGTAAAGATAAATTCCAAAGTGGCATTGATTGCTGTCCTGATTATAATTTTTACAATAGGGTGGGGGTTGCGCAGGATATTACCTTTAGAGAATGCATTAAGGATTACTAAAATTAATCAACCCAAGATAGAAGGTATTTCTGATAAAAAGACTCTCTCTGCACTTAAAAAATTAAATAAAGAACGCCTCAAGAAAATTGAAGTTATGAAAGACGTGTTAGAAAATAGGTTTTATTTAACCGAAGCCGTGGATATCATTCCTTATCTTATGCCGCAAGGCACATGGTTAGTTTCCTTAACTTTTGAGGCAAAAGACGAGGGATTAGAATTTGGTCTTGAGGGTGCGGTTATGCTGGATGATTCAGATGAAGAATTTGCTGCAGTTAATGATTTAGTCTTGGCATTGAGAAATGATCCTAAGTTTAACCAGCATTTTAGGGAGATAAATATCGTTTCCATGGAGAAGGGCGCATTATCAAAGAAAACTGAAGCAGAAGTTACCAGGTTTGTAATCTTATGCCGTTAATAACATTGCCGAATATAAAAAAGATTAACCCGAATCAGATTCTTAATGTGGTTCTTTTGTTGGTCGCTGTTATCATTTCTCTGAATATCTATAAGAATCAAAATAAGAGAATTGCACGAATTCTTCACCTCCATCAGGAACAAAGCGAGAAAAATGAACTCCTTCTTCATATCGGTGATATAGATAGAACCGTTGAAATGTATCAACAAAGTTTAGAACCCAAGGACCACCGGGAGGTTATCAATACGATTACCGATATTGCTCGAGCTGCCGATGTGCAAATTATTGCCCTAAAGCCACGCGAGGCATTAAGAAGAGCGAAAAGCGAAATATATGAAAAGATCTTCTTTGATGTAATCATCCAGTCAGAGAGTTATCATGGAATAGGCAAATTTATTAGCCGATTAGAGAGTAACCAAATCGTATTTATTGTTGAATCGCTTACAATAGACCGAATTGGAGATTCTAAAAAATCTAAAAAAGATGAGCTAGATTTTGGGACAGAAGCATTAGAAGCAAAATTCACTATCAGTGAGTTGTACTTTAAGGATACATGATTGCGCAGATAATAAATCAAATGATGATTAATTACAGATTTATTATTGTCTGGTTTTTATTCTGTTTAGTTATTTTTGTTTTTCCATTGTTGATTTTTTCACAGGAACCCAAACTTAGAGGACATCAAGAAATCCTTAAAAGGCCGAATCTTAAATACACGGCTTCTGATTTCCGCGATCCCTTTATTCCCCAGATGCCTATTCCTCAAGAAGAAGAGGCACCGAAGATAGAAAGAATTGAAAAGAAGGTTAGGGCTAAGATCTCAGAGTTATTTTCATTTTCAATCCAGGGAATAATTTGGAATCCAGATAAACCCATGGCAATTATCAATAATAATGTATTAAAAAAAGGGGATATCCTTTTTATGGCAGATAAAAAAGGCACTGCTGAAGAAATTACTATTGTGGACATTGATAAGGATGGTGTAACTATAGGCTATGCGGGTGAAGAAGAAAAACTTGCCTATCCCGCAGGCGAAGAAACAGAAGCTACAGGTAAAGAAATAAGGACTAAATAAGATATAGTTTCTTACATAGCAAACTGTTCGAAAATTAAACGCAAGCTGATAAAAGGAGGAAAGAAATGAGAAAGATTAAGATTCTGTTCAGGATTATGAAATTCAGTTTACCTTTTTTGATTTTTAATCTTGGATTTTATATTCCTTTGGGGTATACCCAGAATGCTCAAGAAGCACCTAGCGCACCTGATTCTGCCCCATTAATCTCAATGGACTTTAAGGATGCCAGCTTGAAGGATATTCTCAAAGCGCTTTCCATCCAATCAGGAATAAATTTCATTGCTTCCCAGGAGATTGAAGACCGCACAGTTACCCTATATCTTGAC
>JASFIK010000058.1:0-8051 GCA_050122705.1 Candidatus Omnitrophota bacterium
CAGCTGGCTTGACAGCTGCAGCGGATCTTGCTAAAATAGGTTATCAAGTTTTGCTCTTTGAATCATTGCATATTGGTGGCGGGGTCCTAACCTATGGCATACCAGAATTCCGCTTACCTAAGTTAAGTGTTAATAAAGAATTAGCATACATAGAAAGCTTAGGAGTAAAGCTGTATACTGATGTTCTGATTGGCCGCACACACTCTATTGCTGATTTGTTCAATCAGGGTATTGTAGCAATATTTCTGGCAGTGGGAGCAGGCCTGCCGCAATTCATGGGTATTCCCGGAGAGAATCTGGGGCGGGTATATTCTGCCAATGAATTTCTCACCCGCATAAATCTAATGAAGGCATATAAATTCCCTGAATATGCCACTCCGATTAATATCGGAAATAAGGTAGTGGTGGTTGGAGGCGGTAATGTAGCCTTTGATTGTGCACGGGTGAGCATGAGACTAGATAAGGATGTTCAGTTAGTGTATCGTCGCACAGAAGCTCAGATGCCTGCTCGAAGGGAAGAGATTGATAATGCCAAGGCAGAAGGCTTAAATTTTAGATTGCTCACTCAGCCGATAAAGATTCTGAGTGATGACAATGGCTTTGTGCGGGGCATGGAATGCATAAAAATGGAATTAGGTCCTCCTGACGCTTCAGGCAGAAAAAGGCCAGTACCAATAAAAGATTCCAATTTTGTACTTGATACAGATACGGTAGTGGTAGCGATTGGTCAAAAGCCAAATCCCTTAATTGGCAAGGTTACTGGAGAATTAAAGATTAATCCTAATGGCACAATCTGGGTAGATGAAATACTAATGACTTCTATTGGCGGGGTTTTTGCCGGCGGAGATATAATTACTGGTGCGGACACGGTAATCTCAGCAATGGGGGCAGGGAAAAAAGCAGCCAGCCAGATAGATAAGTATATTAAAAGCAGAAAATAGTAATGGGTAAGATAACCATAGAGGATATTTTAGATAAAAAGAAGAATCATCAGAAGATTACCATGCTTACTGCTTATGACTTTCCTTTAGCCTCCCTGATTGACCGGGCAGGTATTGATATGATTCTGGTGGGTGATTCAGTAGCTAATGTAGTTCTTGGCCTTGAGTCAACTACTCAGGTAGGCATGAATGAGATGATTCATCATTCCAAAGCAGTAACCCGGGCAGTAAAATCTGCTATGGTTATCGGCGATATGCCTTATGAGTCTTATCAGATTAATCCCGCTGAATCAGTTAATAATGCCAGAAGATTTATAGATGAGGCAGGATGCGATACAGTAAAGCTGGAGTGGTTTGACCGTTGCTTAGAAGTAACTGAGGCGGTTATAAAAGCAGGCATTGGAGTAATGGGGCATATCGGACTTACTCCCCAGACTGCAGATAAGCTAGGAGGTTTCAAGGTCCAAGGCAAAGATGCCCAGGCTGCTCAGAGATTAATCCAGCAGGCGCAGGACTTAGAAAGATTAGGCTGTTTTTCAATAGTTCTTGAATGTGTGCCTGATAAAATAGCCCAGATTATTACTCAAAAATTAAAAATACCCACAATCGGCATTGGAGCAGGCGTACATTGTGACGGACAAGTGTTAGTAACCCATGATTTATTAAGTTTATTCCAACGCTTTAAGCCAAAATTTGTTAAGCAGTATGTTAATCTCTCTGCTCAGATTGAGCAGGCAATTAAAGAATATAAACAAGAGGTTATCGAAAGCAAATTCCCTGATAGACAACACAGCTTTAGTATAAAGGAAGAGGAGCTTAAGAAGATCGGTTAGTTATCGGGAAGTTACAATTACGGGGACACCCTTGTATTCAGCTAAAAGGGTGTCCCCCGAAGGGCAAAGAGGATGTCCCTAAATGGTGGGGTGATGGATAAGATTGTTGCGCTGTGTAAACGTAGAGGGTTTATTTTTCCGGGTTCTGATATCTATGGAGGACTAAGTAATACCTGGGATTACGGTCCTTTTGGAGTTGAGCTTAAGAATAATGTAAAAAAGGCCTGGTGGCAGGCAACTGTACATAATCGGGATGATATCTATGGCATGGATGCGGCAATCTTAATGAATCCTCGAGTTTGGGAGGCCTCAGGCCATATTAAGCAGTTCCATGATTATAAAAGTGATTGTAAATCTTGCCACAAGCTATTTAAGGCAGCTGACCTAAAGGATAAAAATACCTGTCCTGAGTGCGGCGGTAAGTTGACTGAGCCTCGCCCATTTGACCTGATGTTTAAGACTCATCAGGGATCAACGGAGGACAAAAAGGGGCTGGTTTATCTTCGCCCGGAAACAGCTCAAGGCATGTTTGTTAATTTCCTGAATATTCTGGATAGCTGCCATCCCAAACTTCCCTTTGGCCTGGCTCAAATCGGCAAGGCATTTAGAAACGAGATTACTCCGGGCAATTTTACCTTTCGTACTCGGGAATTCGAGCAGATGGAGGTAGAGTATTTTGTGGCTCCCCAAGAGGCTGATAAAAAGTTAGCTGAATGGATTGAGGAAAGATTTAATTGGTATGTGAGCCTGGGGATAAAGCCGGAAAATTTGCGCAAGCGCCCACACCAGAAGGATGAATTAGCGCATTATGCTAAGGCATGTACAGATATAGAGTATAAATTTCCGTTTGGCTGGTCAGAATTAGAGGGGATTGCTAACCGCACTGATTTTGATTTAAAGCAGCATAAAAAATTCGCTGAGACGAGCAAGGATTTAACCTATTTTGATGATAAGTCGGGAAAAAAATTCTATCCCTATATTATTGAGCCCTCCGGAGGCATAGACCGAACAGTCTTGGCATTCTTGGTTGATGCCTACCGCGAGGAAGAGGTAAAGGGCAAGAAGAGAGTGGTTTTAAGCCTAAGCAAAGACTTAGCTCCTATAAAGATAGCGGTCTTGCCTTTGTTGGCTAATCGCAGTGAGATTGTAAAGCTCGCTCGGGATTTATGCAAAGACTTAAAAAAGGCATTTTTCTGTGTTTATGATGATACTGCGGCAATCGGAAAGCTTTATCGCCGGCAGGATGAAATTGGTACTCCCTACTGCTTAACTGTTGACGTGCAATCTTTGGAGGATAAAAAGATAACTGTAAGAGACAGGGACACAATGAAGCAGGAGCGTATAAGCATAGACAAGGCAAAGGATTATTTGATAAAAGGACTATGTAGTTGAAACAACAAGGAGGGAGAAGCAGAGCAATGGCAAAAAAATACGTTTACTTCTTTGGGGGAAAAAGAGCAGATGGTAATGGAAAGATGAAGAATCTTTTAGGTGGAAAGGGAGCAAATCTGGCAGAGATGGCCGGACACAGGGATTTACGCCTGCCGGTTCCGCCTGGCTTTACGATCACCACCGAGGTCTGTACTTATTATTATAAAAATAAAAAGCGTTATCCGTCTGAGTTAAAGGGGCAGGTAAATAGAGCAATGGCTCAGGTTGAGGCATTAATGGAAAAAGGGTTTGGCAGTCGCGATGATCCCCTATTGGTTTCTGTACGTTCTGGAGCAAGGAAATCAATGCCCGGGATGATGGAGACAGTGCTTAATGTTGGGTTAACTACTAAAACCATCCCTGGATTAATAAAACAGACTCAAGGTAATGAACGGTTTGTTTACGATGCCTATCGCCGCCTGATTATGATGTATTCTGATGTGGTTATGGAAAAGGCAGCTGGCATTGAGCCAAAAGAAGACCACGGCATCCGTCGGCAATTAGAAAAGATAATGACTGGGATAAAACAAGACAAGGGTGTTGAATCTGATGTCCAATTAGAGGTGGAAGATTTAAAGAGATTATGTAAGTTGTTTAAGGCAAAGGTAAAGGAGGTATTGGGCAAGGATTTTCCTGATGATCCAGAGGCTCAACTCTGGGGTGCGATTGGAGCAGTATTCAGTTCCTGGAATGGAAAGCGGGCAATATCTTATCGCAGGATAGAGAGCATTCCTGATGAGTGGGGCACGGCAGTAAATGTACAAACTATGGTTTTTGGCAACCTGGGATCTCATTCAGCCACTGGGGTTGGCTTTACCCGCAATCCGGGGAATGGCGAGAATCAGTTTTACGGTGAATACCTGATTAATGCCCAGGGTGAAGATGTGGTGGCAGGAATTCGTACTCCTGCACCGATAAACAACTATTCTCAGAGCGACCATAACAAGGATATGATTACATTAGAGAAGGCAATGCCAAAGGCCTATAAGCAATTGGCTGATATCCGCAATCGCCTGGAAAGGCATTACCGCGATATGCAGGATATTGAGTTTACTATTGAAAACAGCCGATTATTTATGCTTCAGACGCGAGTTGGCAAGCGCAATGGGCCGGCAGCAGTACGTATGGCATATGAGATGTATAAGGAGAAACTGATTACTACCCAACAGGCAGTTCAGCGGGTAACGCCTAATCAATTGGATGAGCTGCTGCATCCGATTGTTGACCCAATGGCTGAGAGGCAGCATAAGCCATTAGCCAAGGGATTGCCTGCTGGTCCTGGCGGAGCTACCGGTCAGATTGTTTTTACTGCAACTGATGCAGTGCAATGGGCAAAGCAGGGGAAGTCAGTTATTCTGGTGCGCGAGGAAACCAATCCTGAGGATGTTGAGGGTATGCGTGCTGCTGTGGCTATTCTCACTGCAAGAGGAGGCATGACTTCGCATGCTGCTTTGGTTGCGCGAGGATGGGGTAAATGTTGTATTGTGGGATGTAGTTCACTGGATATTGATTATGATAGTAAGCAATTAAATGTAGATAGCAAAAAACTTAAGCAGGGCGACTGGGTTACCTTAAACGGAAGCAAAGGCTTAGCCTATGAGGGTAGATTGCCAATGATGTCTGTATCAGAGGAGAACCAGATACTAAATGCATTCCTTAAGCTTTGCGACCGCATCCGTAAACTTAAGATTCGTACCAATGCTGATACGCCCGAGGATGCCAGTCGAGCACGGTCATTCGGAGCAGAGGGTATCGGACTTTTCCGTACTGAGCATATGTTTTATGGCAAGGGCTCTGAAAAGCCGTTGTTTTATTTGCGTAAGATGATTATAGCCGGCGATGTCTCTGAGCGCCGAAAAGCACTTAATGAGCTTTTCCCTTATGTAAAAAATGATATCAAGAAAACCTTAGAGGTTATGGATGGATTGCCGGTTACCATTAGGTTATTAGACCCACCCTTACATGAGTTTGTTCCCAAGAATGCCCATCAAAGAGAAAAGCTAGCTAGGAGCTTGTATATCGGCGTGGGAAAATTGAATCAACGCGCAGATAGCCTGCATGAATCAAACCCGATGATGGGACATCGGGGAGTGCGTTTAGGAGTAACCTATCCTGAGATAAGCCTGATGCAGATCCGGGCTATCTTAGAGGCAGCAGCAGAATTAATCAAGCAGGGTGAAAAAGCAAACCCAGAAATAATGATTCCGGTTGTGGGTGAAGTTAAGGAGTTAGAAGATCAGCTTATCTTAGCCAAGCAAGTGTATGAGGAGGTATTAACCAAATACAAACTTAAAAATATTCCTCATTCCTTTGGTACAATGATTGAGATACCGCGTGCTTGTCTCCTGGCTGATAGGTTAGCCAGGGTAGCAGATTTCTTTTCCTTCGGTACTAATGACCTAACCCAGATGGGCTTTGGGTTTTCGCGCGATGATTTAGGAGGATTTCTCCCTGATTATTTAAAAAAGCAGATTCTTTCTGATGACCCGTTTCAGACCATTGACCAGGCAGGTATCGGCCAACTTATTGAAATGGGAATTAAGCGGGGAAGGAAAACCAAACCGAATTTAAAGGTAGGGATTTGTGGTGAGCACGGGGGTGATCCCAGGTCAATTGAATTCTGCCATTTAATGAAGATGAGTTATGTGAGCTGTTCGCCATTTCGTATACCGATTGCGCGTTTAGCTGCTGCTCAGGCAGCCTTGAATCACAAATAGCTAAGAATGGAAACTATAAAGTCATACCTTAAACAAATACGCAAAACACCCCTCTTAACTGCCAAGGAAGAGATTAAGTTAAGCCGGAAAATAAAAAAGGGAGATAAAAAGGCGCGCTCCCGGATGATTCGCGCAAATCTTAGATTGGTGATTAATATTGCCAAGCGATATAGTCATTTAGGCCTGCCTTTGATGGATATGATTGAGGAGGGCAATATTGGCTTGATGAAGGCAGTGGATAAGTTTAATCCGCGTAAAGGATATCGCTTCTCAACCTATGCAGCCTGGTGGATAAAGCAAAGCATTACCCGGGCTATTTCTGAGCAGGTTAAGATGATTCGCACCCCGGCATACTTAAATGAATTACTGGTAAGATGGAAGAAAACCAGCGAGCGGCTCTCCCAGAAATTAAAACGCCCACCCACTGATAAAGAGATTGCCAAAAGAATGAGGATATCCAAAGCACGTGCTGACCAGGTGGTTAGCTGGCTGTCAACTCAGACTTCCTCGCTGGATGCTCCGATTGGAGACGATGGCTCAAACCAGGTTGCAGACTTAATTGAGGACGAAGAGGCAAAACCCCCTGATGCAGGGATTGTTAACCTGATGTTACGCGAAAACGTAGAAAGCCTTTTGGGCCAGATGTCTCCCAGGGAAAGAGAGGTATTGGATATGCGCTTTGGTCTGGTGGATGGAAAATCTCAGACCTTAGCTGAGGTGGCAAAGAAGATTGGCGTTTCCCGTGAAAGGGTGCGCCAGGTTGAAGAGCAGGCTTTAAAGAAATTGAGAAGGTTTATACGTTCACAAGGAATAGAGCGCAGATGAGCAAACCCAATTTAAAAAAATATATTCGCAACATTCCTGATTTTCCCAAGCCAGGGATATTATTCAGGGATATAACTCCATTACTGGCTGATAAAAGAGCATTAAAATCAGCAATTAATCTTTTGAGCGCTAAATACAGCGGTAAAAAGGTGGATATAGTGGTTGCTGCTGAGGCACGCGGATTTATCTTTGGCGCAGCAGTAGCACAAAGGCTAAATGCCGGTTTTGTTCCTGTGCGCAAAAAGGGAAAACTGCCAAGTAAGACATGCTTTGCAACCTATAGCCTGGAGTACGGGGTAGACACATTGGAAATGCATGAAGATGCATTTAAGCCAGGGATGAAGGTATTAATCGTGGATGACCTGCTTGCTACCGGAGGCACGGTTAAGGCAATAATTGATTTGGTGGAGCAATTAGGCGGTGAGATTATCGGCATCTGTTTTTTAATTGAACTTACCGAATTAGGTGGCCGTAAACAACTTAAAGGATACCCAATATATTCATTAATCAAGGATTAACCGACAAAATAATAATGTTATAGTTATTCTCCGTGAATAAGTTACGGAGATTTTTTATATTATGCCAGAAAATATTATACAAACACAAGTAGCGATTCTCGGCGGTGGGCTAGCTGGTCTTTCTGCAGCAGACCGGGTAATTCATAAGGCTGATAAGCCAGCAATTATTGAACAGGAGGACACGGTAGGCGGATTATGCCGGAGCTTTAAGCGCGATGCGTTTATCTTTGATCTCGGAGGGCATCGTTTTCTGCCTCATAATAAAGCAATCGCTGACTTTGTCAGCACCCTGTTTGATGAGAGCGAATTTTGCTTAAGGGATAGAAGCAGCAAAATCTATCTTAAGCAAAAATTTGTCCTCTATCCTCCGGAATTGCTTGATATCTTCAAGAACTTAGGGCTAATTACCTGCCTTAAATGCGCAGTAGATTTTGTATATTTTAGAATAAAGCACCTGATATACAGAAAAAAAGAAGTATCTCTTAGGGACTGGCTGATTAATCGATTCGGTTACACCTTATATAATATTTACTTTGGTCCTTACTCCTTTAAATTATGGGGTAGAGACCCTTCCAGTGTTTCTGCGGACTGGGCTCCTCAGCGTATTTCAGTGCCTAACCTTACAGTTGCCATAAAGACCTTATTTACCAAAGACCACAGGCAAATAAAGACATATGCGCGAAGATTCTTGTATCCTAAGGGAGGAATCGGTGAGATTTCTAATCGCATGGCAGAAGTGCTCACTAAGCAGGGAGCGAGGGTGTTTACTGGTTTTAAGGTATGTAA
>JASFIK010000059.1:0-7960 GCA_050122705.1 Candidatus Omnitrophota bacterium
AGAAAAAAGAAGGTATAAGCGTTTTAATACTCAAGGCAGGGTAGTTCTTAAACCAGAAGATGGAACCGCTCGTAGCATTAGCGCAGATTTAGTAGATATAAATTTTTTAGGGCTAGGGGTAAATGCCCAAGAAAAGATCGAACCAGAAGTGAGTGTTAAATCTGAATTAGCACACAGATTTTTAAACCAGCCTGTAGTTGCTCAAGGTAAAATTAAACATACACAGGAGATAAAAAAACCAGACTCCTCAATTTTTAGGATGGGCATTGAGTTTATTAGCATTGACCAGAAGGCTATGAAAAATTTTATAAATCGCATTCAATCAGATATCAGTGCTCAGCTAAAAAAAAGAAGGTAACAATAAACGCTACTTTGGTGCCGAGGGAGGGAGTCGAACCCTCACGACCTTGCGGTCACCGGTTTTTGAGACCGGCGCGAATGCCAATTCCGCCACCCCGGCGAGTCTGGTAGGCCTTTGGCACCAGCTAATATTTCTAAAAAAGACTTACATTTTTCTCAGCGCAGCATTTCTTTTTTCGAGGATAATATAGCATTTTACCACTTAATTGTCAATGCTATTGACAGTCAGAATGATTGATGATATAGTTAAAAAATCACTGGGCTGTAGCTTGAGCTGATGAGATTACTTGCATGGTATGCCCCCTGAGGTCTTTTTCACAACTAATTGATATTGTTATAAATATAATCTCTGTCAATAATTTACGGAGATTTTTTTATTTTAACCAACTTTAATAATTTTTAACCATTTTTAACATCAGATGGACACTTTCTGGATACCGGGCTACTCCTCCAAATCCATACCGTTTTTGAGATTGTGGTGGTATAATTAATGGATAAGCAGTTTAATTGATTTTAATCTGTTCATACTTATGTGACAGAAAAAAGAGTTTATGAATTACACAAATAAAAAGAAGATTTTTTTTGTCTTATTCGGGTTGATAGTTATTCCTCTAATAGTTGAATGTTCCCTAAGGTTGTCTGGGTGGTTATATTATTTACATAGGACGAAGAATGATTATTCACTAAAGACTGATGTGAATGCGATTAGGATATTATGCCTTGGAGATTCTTTTACCTTTGGTTCAGGAGCAGAACCGGGATATAGCTACCCAGAACAGTTAGAAGTATTATTAAATAAAAATAATCCAAATTTAAAATTTGAAGTTTACAATAAAGGTGGATGTCTTCCAGGATTAAATTCTTCACAAGTGCTAAAAATGCTGGATAAAGATATGGCAGAGTATAAACCTAAAATTATTATAGTATTAATAGGTACGCACAATGAATGGAATTTGGTCAATAGTAATTATTTTCTATTTACTACCAAGGGATGGAGAAATTATTTTTATCGATTCGATAGTTTGCTTACTCGACTTAGAATATACAAGCTTTTAAAAATTACAATAGGTAATTTAAAATATAGTTTTCTAAAGAGAAAACATTCCCAAAAAATGATTAATAAGGTTAGATTAGATCCAGAAGTAGCAACTCACTTTAAGCTTGCAAATAGACACTCGTGTGTGACAGGAAGAACCGATCTTGCTATAGAAGAGTATAAGAGAGTGATAGAATTAGACCCTAAAAATGATGTAGCTTACGCCGCATTGGGCCGTATTTATGAAAATAAACATGACTATGAAGTTGCGCAAAGAGAATTTAAAAAGGCGTTGGAGATTAACCCATATAATTTCTTTGCTCGGGATAGGCTATGGAATATCTATTTTAAACAAGGCAAGAATAGATTGGCCATAGAAGAGATAAAGAAAATTCTTGAGATACAGCCTCAAAATGAAAGCCTGAAGAAGATATTAAGATTTGGCTTGCCATCTTTAGAAGAGTTTAAAAACGAGGAGTTGCATATTCAATTACTTAGATATGATTTAGAAAGTATTATCAAGTTAGCAAAAATAAAAGGAGTAACACCGATTTTGCTGAGCTATCCCCGAACAGATAAATATGATGAGATGAGAAGGGAATTATCAAAAAAATATAAAATACCTTTTATTGATATTTACTCGGTATTCAAAAAAATCAAAACATCTGAGAGTTACAGACATGCAGATTATTTTAGTAAAGATGGACACTGTAATGCTAACGGTTATAGGATTATAGCCGAGGAGATATATAAGACATTAAAACTTTTGGATTTTAGATATATATAAATTTCTCTGCAAAAAAGTTTGCCGAAAATAATGTTTATGCTCAAATTGTGTCTAAAACCTTCCTCTAAATCCACTACCATTTTGAGATTGTGGCGGTATAATTAGCCTTAAAGGAGGAGTGATGAGTGAAAATATGGATTTAAGTTCTATTAAAGAATCTATTGTAACAAAGGTATATCATCTCACATCAGAGACAAAAGTTCCTCTACATAAACACGACGACAAAGATGAAATATTTTATTACCTCAAAGGTTCTGGCTTTGGAGTTTTAGAAGATGGGGAAGTAGAGTTAAATGTAGGAAAAGCATTTATTGTCCCTGCAGGAACAATGCATTCACTTAGAAGCGAAGGAGACCTTTATGTAAGTTCTTTCCTTGTCCCTGTAGTGGATGATAGAAAGCAATCCTCCCCAAAGTAAAGGAGTAGTTTAGGTAAGGAGGAATGATGGGAGATTTAGTAAGTATTAAATCATTTATGCGTAGGTACGAAGCCGAGCTTGCGAAGGGTCTTCTCACTGAAAAAGAAATTGAGGCTATCGTTTCTGCAGATGATTGCGGCGGAATGCGATTTGATATAGGAATGGGTAGGGGCGGAATACGATTATTAGTTAAAAAAGAAGATGCTGAAAAAGCTAAAGAAGTTCTTAAAGTTTTAGAAGATTCTAAAGAACAAGAATAATCCCCCCAAAAAACCCGTGAGATTTAGCCCTCTCTTTCGTCTATCATATTGACAGTCAGGATGATTAATGATATATTTAAAAAATCACGGGGCTGTAGCTCAGCTGGGAGAGCACTTGCATGGCATGCAAGGGGTCGAGGGTTCAAATCCCTCCAGCTCCACTTTTTATTTACTTCTCAGGAAAGCCTGGGCAAAATAGGTTTTGGGGATTTTATATGGGTGGATCAGAAGCACCTTCTTCTTTTGCATAAGGGCAGCCACCAGGAGGGGGTCCTTTAGGACGGTAGTCAGGCACAAAATTTACTGGTCCTAATCGACTCATTTCATTAAGCATATCCGCACTGGATTCCTGCTTAATGGCAGTAAAGTTAGAAAATATCCGGGATAATTTGCGGCTCCCACAATTCGTACACCTTCTTTTTAATCTCACAAAAAGACCATCCTTGTCTTGAGCCTTCTCAAAGAGGGTGGTTACCTTACTGCATTTTTGGCATTTATATTCATAGATAGCCATTTCTACTCTCTTCTAAAATACACTCTACATTAAAATTAGCCCTCTGTCAAGTTGACAAATTGAGCCTGTCTGTTATAATGAAAAAAATTAAAAAAAGCCCCAAAAAATGATTTATAATTCTAAAAAGATTGAAGAGAAATGGCAGGCATATTGGGAGAAAAAGGGATTTTTTAAGGTTTTACCCGACCCCTCTAAAAAGAAATTCTATCTGCTAGAGATGTTTCCATACCCCTCAGGAAAGATTCATATGGGTCATGTGCGTAACTATACAATTGGCGATGTAGCTGCGCGTTACAAAATGATGCAAGGGTATAATGTTTTACATCCGATGGGGTTTGATGCCTTTGGTCAGCCAGCAGAAAATGCAGCCATAAAAAATAAGACTGATCCCAAAACCTGGACAACCAAGTGTATTGATGATATGCGCGAAGAATTAAAGAGGATGGGCTTTTCATATGATTGGTCAAGAGAGGTTTCCACCTGCCTTACCGAATATTATAAGTGGAACCAATGGATATTCTTAAAGATGTTTGAGCGCAACTTAGCCTATAAAAAAAAGGCAAATGTAAATTGGTGTCCAGACTGTCAGACCACCCTTGCCAATGAAGAGGTGGCCGATGGTAAATGCTGGCGATGTAAGAACGAGGTAGTCCAGAAGGATCTGGAACAATGGTTTTTAAAAATTACTGCCTATAAAGATAGATTATTACAGGATTTAGGGGAACTTAAAGATTGGCCAGAGCGAGTAATTACTATGCAGAAGAACTGGCTGGGCAAGAGCCAGGGGGTTGAGATTTATTTTAAGCTTAAAGAAAGCGATGAGATAATTACCGTGTTTACCACGCGGGTAGATACTATATTCGGAGCAACTTATCTTGTTCTTTCTCCGGAGCATCCCCAAGTAAAACGGATTATTAAAGGGGGTTCGCAAGAAAAGGAGGTTCTTAGGTTTATCGATCAGGTAAGCAAAAAATCACGCATTGTTCGCACCTCAGCTGATATAAAGAAAGAAGGTATATTTAGTGGCCGCTTTGCGATTAATCCAGTAAACAATGAGAAGATTCCTATCTGGATTGCTGATTATGTCTTGATGGAATATGGTACTGGAGCAATTATGGCAGTTCCTACTCATGACCAGAGAGACTTCCTGTTTGCCAGAGAATACAATTTGCCAATGAGGATTGTAATAAAAGAACCTCAGTCCCCAGACCGCAAATTAGAGGATTTAACTGAGGCCTATGAGGGAGATGGAATTCAGGTTAATTCTGCGCAGTTTGATGGGTTAACCAATCAGGAAGCCAAGAATAAGATCGCCCTATGGATGGAAGAGACAAATATCGGTAAACGGAAGAGTTATTGGCGTCTGCGCGATTGGTTGATCTCTCGTCAGCGATTTTGGGGGACTCCCATACCAATTATTTACTGTGATAGTTGCGGCATGGTTCCTGTGCCGGAAAAGGATTTACCAGTAGAATTACCCAAGAAGGCACCCTTCACTGGTAAGGGAGGCAGTCCTTTAAGTAAGGTAGGTTCTTTTGTTAAGGTCAGCTGTCCGCACTGCGGATCTTTGGCTCATCGGGAAACAGACACCATGGCAACCTTCTTTGATTCCTCCTGGTACTTTTTGAGATATTGTTCACCGGATTTTAATCAAGGACCCTTTAAGAAGAATGAGGTTGCTTATTGGATGTCGGTTGACCAGTATATTGGCGGGATTGAGCACGCGGTACTCCATCTTTTATATTCACGTTTCTTTACTAAATTTTTAAAAGACTTAAATTTGCTTGATTTTTCTGAACCATTTCAGAAGTTGCTTACGCAGGGTATGGTTTTAAAAGATGGTGAGGTTATGTCTAAGTCTCGGGGAAATATTGTTGATCCCGATGGAATCATTAAACAATTCGGAGCAGATGCATTAAGGCTGTATATACTTTTTGCAGCACCACCAGAAGACCAGATGGAATGGAGTCAGCAAGGGTTAGCCGGAGCGCATCGCTTTTTGAGTCGAGCCTGGCGACTCTTAGAGCAGGCTGAGAATAAGGCTAAATCAGCTCCAGAAAATAAGGAGTGGGAAATTCTACTTCAGCGCAAAACCCATCAAACCATAAAAAAGGTAACCCAGGATTTAGAGGCATTTAAGTTTAACACAGCAATCGCTTGCATTATGGAATTGGTAAATGAAATCTATTCGATAGCCGAGAGACTCTCAGCCACTAAATCGCTAAGTAAAGCCATAGACACAGTAGTTATTCTTCTCTCGCCATTTGTTCCTCATATTGCTGAAGAGATGTGGGAGAAGCTAGGAAACAAAGAGAGTATTTTAAAGGCAGGTTGGCTTGTTTATGACCCCGAACTTATCAAAGAAGAGATAATTGTTTATGTTGTCCAAGTAAATGGTAAGGTTCGCGCAAAGCTCAAGGTAGCTCGCGATATTGATGAAGAGAAACTAAAGACAGCAGTTCTCGATGAGGAAAAGATAAGATCATGGATTGCTGGCAAACCGATTAAGAAATTGATCGTGGTGCCTAATAAATTGGTTAATATTGTAGTTTAAAACCCCTCCCTATTTCTTTCCCATATCTAAAAATCAATTACAAAGTATATTAGACTATTAAAGAAATCCTGGTGAGATTTTTTCTCTTTTTTCGTCTATTGTTATTGAAACTCAGGGATTATTAACCTATGGTTTAGCCTATGCTGAATCTTACTCTCCAGGAAATTCGAATTGTTTTATTTATCATCATGGTTGCCCTGATTGGTCTAGGGATTAATTTCCTTACCAAGCATTACTCACAGATTAAGGTTATTGGTTATGTCAATCAGGATATTAATAGGATTAATCTCAACCAGACCAATAAAGAAGCCCTTATTGATGTTCCGGGCATTGGCGAAAAATTAGCGCAGAGAATAATTGATTACCGTAAGCGGAACGGGAGATTCGGATATATTGCTGAGTTGAAGAACATCAAGGGCATTGGTGATTCCAAATACAGGGCAATAAAAGATTATTTTACAGTGGATTGAGCAGATTAACCTTTTTACCAGTATTTAGTATTTATTTCTGCATAGGGATATGTCTGACAAAATGTATGCATATCCAATTTTTATTTTTGTATGTTTTTGCCTGGATTTTGCTATTCATCAGTTTTACATTTATCAGGCATAAAAACGCCATTTGGCTCTTATGCATCCTGGCGATATTTCTGGGCGGGTTGTTCTTATCAAATTCATATGTTCTGCCTTATCCACATATCCGTAATTTTACCTTTTATAAATCTGAACCAGTGATTATCCGCGGCGTAGTCGTGAATCTCCCTCAAACCAGGCCCAATTTTAGCAGTTTTGTCTTGAATACTCAGGAGCTTATCTGGGCAGGTAAGGTTTATCCAGTTTGTGGCAAGACCTTGGTAAGGATATTCCGTAAAGAAAATGTTGCTTATGCTGATCAGCTTATCTTAGAAGGCAGGCTATTCAGACCATATCAGCCAAAACATACTCACTTTTCATATCGGGATTATTTAGAAAATCAAGATATATATTCGATTCTTACAGTCAATAAAGCTAAGATAATACAGTATTTAGGCAGGGGTAGAGCAAATCTCATAAAACTGGTTGCTTATAAAATAAGGAATAGAAGCCAAGATTTGTTATTTACATATCTTAAGCCAACCCAAGCAGGAATACTTTCGGCAATGATTCTGGGTAGCAGAAGTAAAATATCTCCCACCTTAAGACGTTTATTTATTCATACGGGAACTATGCATATCCTGGCAATCAGCGGCCTGCACGTAGGAATCGTTGCTTTTATACTAGATTTACTGCTCAAGGCCTTTTTAAGGATCAAACGCCACACACGTTACTTAGCAATTATCCTCTGTTTAATCTTGTATTGCTTTTTGACCGGTGCACGACCATCAGTTATACGAGCGACCATAATGGCAATTGTTTTATTGGTTGGCTTTTTATTGCATAGAGAAATAAAGGCGTCTCATTCTCTTGCTTTAGCAGCGCTGATAATCCTAATCACAAATTCCAGACAGCTGTTTAACTTAGGATTTCAACTTTCTTTTGCCAGTGTTATCTCAATAGTTTATTTCTCCCCTATACTTAAACGGTATTTGGGGGTAACAGGGATGCAGAAATCAACAGCAATTTTTCGCTTTGCTAGCAATGCCTTCTGTGTTTCCTTTGCTGCTTGGCTGGGTGTTTTACCTTTTCTTGTTTATTATTTTCAGATTATCTCACCAGTAACTGTGCTGGCCAATTTAGTAGTAGTACCCTACCTTGTTTTAGTGATTGCCTTAGCATTTAGTTTATTGTTTATTGGTATAATCTTTCCAGTTTTTGCTCCTGTTTTTGCTGCACCCGCAAATCTTGCCATTGTGACCTTGATTCAAATAATTAAACTCTTTAACCGAATCCCTTGGGCTTATTTTTATTTATAAGGGTAAAAAACATCTTGACGCTGATTTTTTTCTCTAATACAATAATTTGGGCAATAATTTTGGCAAAATTAGATTTTATTTTAAAATGGAGGTGTGTTATGTCTAGGACAATTGCTTTTATCGGTATAATCTTATTTTTT
>JASFIK010000060.1:0-7885 GCA_050122705.1 Candidatus Omnitrophota bacterium
AACACACCGAGGTTGTTTCTTTTTTATCAAATCAACCAGACTTCTTAAGCTGGATTCTGCAACATTGGGAATAAACTTGGTAATTAGTTTAATCCCGGAAACTTCCTCAACCCCCTTTAATAAATCATTGATATCTAATTGCTCAAGGGCAATTGCGCTTTTCTTCTTCTGTAATTCTCTTAACTCTTTGTTCAGTTTCTCTATTCTCTTGCTGAGTTCCTGCTCAGGAACCTTGAGTTGCTCAGATATACAATTCAGTAAATCCTGTTGCTCTCTTATCTTTTTATACGCATATCTACCCGTGGCTGCTTCTATGCGGCGTACCCCGGAAGCAACAGAACTCTCGGATAATATTTTAAATATACCTATCTGACCGGTTGAATCTAAATGCGTTCCCCCGCACAGCTCCTTAGAATAATTGCCTATTGTCATCACTTTTACCTTATCCTCATACTTATCCTCGAAGAATGCCAAGGCACCAAGAGCCTTTGCCTTCCCAATAGACATGGTAGTTATTTTTGCATTATCATTATCTCGGATATGCACATTAACCAATTCCTCTATTCTTGATAATTCATCATTACTTAAAGCTTTAAAATGCGTAAAATCAAAACGTAGATATTCGGGAGCTACTAATGAGCCTTTTTGCTTAACGTGTTTTCCTAACACTTGCCTTAATACAGCCTGTAGGATATGTGTAGCGGTATGATTGCGGGCGATATCCATCCGACGCTGATACTCAATTGAAACCTTAACCGCATCTCCCTTCTTAATTATCCCTGACCTTAGCTTACCGATGTGCAATATTACCCTCTGAATACGTCTGGCATGTTCAACCAGAAAAACGCCTTTGCCTTTTTTAATCTCACCTACATCGGCAACCTGCCCACCTGATTCAGGGTAAAAAACTGTTGTGTCTAAAATAAGGCCCGCCTCTTCTCCAGCACTGATTTCTTTTACTTCATAATTCTCCTTTAGGATTGTCAACACCCTTGCCTGAGTTTTATCTTTATTGTATCCCAGAAAGTATGTGTCTTTAACCCTAACCGGCAACTGGTTAACGCCAAAAACATCGCCCTTCATTGAACTGGCAGCTTTTGAGCGTTCTTTTTGAGAATTCATTAAGCGATTTATTTTATCGGGATCAAGGTTTATTCCTTCTGCCGCTAATGCTTGAGTGGTAGATTCAACTGGAACACCGTAAGTATCATATAATACAAAAACTGCTTCCTCGTAGGTTTTCTTTCTTTCTTTTACTTCTTCTAATATACGCTTTCTTAACTCGGGAGCGGATTTAAGTATTGAAATGAAACTGTTTTCTTCAGCCAATATCACCTTGGCAATATCCTCCTGTTGGCTCTTTAATTCCGGATAGGGTTGCTGCATAACTTGTGCGACTACAGGAACTAACCGATTAAGAAAGCAATGTTTAATTCCCAAATTGGATAAATGAGTTAAACTCTGCCTGATGAGCTTACGAATAACGTAGCCCCTACCTTCATTTGCAGGCAAAACTCCATCATAAATGGCGAAAGTTATTGCCCGGATATGGTCAGCAACTGCATAGATTAATTGGTGGTTAACCAATTTTGAATTTTTTATTCCTGATTCTATCTCTTTTATTATTGGTTTAAACAAATCAGTCTGGAAATTCGAACTAACTCCCTGCATTACTGCGGCTAATCGTTCAAGCCCCATACCAGTATCGATATTCTTTTTCGGTAAAGGCTCCAGCGCTCCTGATTGCTTGCGGTTAAATTGAGTGAATACTAGATTCCAAACCTCAACAAACCTGCCGCAGTTACAGGCAGGGTTACAATTTGCTCGCTTACAGCCAAAATCAGCACCCAAATCAAAAAATATCTCTGAACACGGTCCACATGGGCCATTAGGACCTTTGGCCTTAGCCTGAGAAGGCCAAAAGTTCTCTTTATCCCCTAGTCTCAAAATCCTATGCACTGGGATGTTCATTTTATCCTTCCAAATATGATAAGCCTCCTGGTCATCCTTATATACAGAGGCCCAGACTCTTTTCTTGTCCAGTTTAAGTACCTGGATTAAAAACTCCCAAGCCCAGGATATCGCTTCTTGTTTAAAGTAATCACCAAAGGAAAAATTACCGAGCATCTCAAAGAATGTATGGTGCCCTGAAGTCTTACCAACCTTATCCAGGTCATCGGTACGCAGACAACGCTGAGAAGTAGCTGCCCGTTTAAGCCGACGCCCAGAACCTAAGAATTCTTTTTTAAATTGATTCATTCCCGCTGGCGTAAAAAGAACCGTAGGATCATCGGACGGTGCTAGGGAATCACTGGCAATAACCTTGTGCTTCTTGGCTTTAAAAAAATCTAAGAATTCACTGCGCAATCTGTCTACCTTCATTATATTCCATCCAATGCTTCGCGTATTTTCTCTGATGAGAAACCGCGTCGGAACAAATACAAGAATATACGCCGCTTAGCCTTCGCAGGCTCAATGTGTTTTAATTTCTCGAGCCTGCGCTGGATTAAATCACTAATCACTTCCTCTTCGCTATATCTATTACCTACCTGTTCTATGAGCTGCTCAATTAACTCTTTATTTATCCCCTTTATCCTAAGTTCCTGTTTAAGGCGATAAATACCCAAAGGTTTCTTAATCCGTGATTCAATCCAGATACGAGCGAACTCACAGTCATTAACTAACCCCTTTTCTTTTAAAAAAACAAGGGTTTCTCTTATTACCGGCTCAGTAAAACCCCTTTTTTTAAGGCGCTGTCGTAACTCATATTCTGAACGTGGTCTGTATTTAAGTAAACCAAAGGCATAGCCAATCGCCCTATTCATTATTAATTACGTAATAGCCCCTCTGCGTTTTAATCAAAGCGCTATCCGCTAAATCCTTAGTTACTTTATTATAATCAGAGAGATTATTTATTAATTGACGATTTATACTAAGTATAACATCGCCTGGCATAAGCCCAGCTTTATCAGCAGGACTACCTGGTTCAACATTTACAATAACCACTCCCTGATTGCCTTTAATCTGAAACCTACGCGCTAAATCTGGATTAAGCTCCTCAACCTCTATCCCCCGCCAGACCACGGCAGGCAGCTCCTCCACAGAAGAAAGCTGTTCCAAATCCTCTGGTCGCTGGCCAATCTCAACCTGCAAGCTCATTTTTTTATTATTGCGCAGAATAATAATGGTTATAGTCTTACCTACCTCAATCTTTGATACTGTAGAAATGAGTTTGCGCACGCTATCAATCTCTATATCTTGCACCTGCTTGATAACATCTCCTTCCTTAATTCCTCCTTTTTGGGCTGGGCTGTCTTCTAAAACACCGGCAACCAATGCACCTTTGATATCAGGGAGGCCAAAATGCTTAGCTAACTCGGGGGTTAATTCCTGAACCGATACTCCTAACCATCCATAAAGAATCTCTTTTCCCGAAATTAACCGCGCAATAATTCTTTTCGCATTATTTATTGGGATGGCAAAACCAATCCCTTGATAGCCGCCACTGGTGCTAAAAATGGCTACGTTAATCCCTACTACCTCGCCCTTTAGATTAACCAATGGTCCGCCGGAATTACCCGGATTAATTGCTGCGTCAGTCTGAATCAAATCGCTGTAATCGCGCTCGCGCGATAAGCTTCTGCCCAAAGAGCGATGCAGGGCACTAATTACTCCTACTGTAACTGTGGGCTCTGGATTCTCCAAGACAAATCCAAAGGGATTGCCAATTGCTACCACCCAATCACCGATGCGTAAATTATCGGATTCGCCTAATTTAGCTACTGGCAGATTATGGGCATTAATCTTAATCACTGCCAGATCTGAGCGTTTGTCTTTCCCTTTGATCTCTGCGTCAAACTTTCTCCCGTCAGCCAAAGATACGCTAATTTTATCTGCTTCGCTAACCACATGCTCGTTGGTCAGGATATAACCATCAGCGTCAATAATTGTACCGGAACCCAAACCCATCTGTTTATATTCTCTCTGAGGAACATCTCCAAAAAAATCCTCAAAAAAGCGACGGAAAAAATCATCACCGCCGAAGAATTCTTCAAATGGCGAACCAAAATAATATCTCTGGGCTCCCCCAAAACGCCGGGTATATTCGGTGCTTATAGAAACCACAGCCTCACCTGTGGTATTAACCACATTAACTACTGCGTCCTGGAAACTGTCAGTAACCGCATATTTAATGTCCTGTGTGTCTGCTGGTTTAGAAAAATCAAAATCTGCCGCGACGATTAAGCCAACGATTATACCAGCCAACAAAGCACTCACTACATAAAATGATTTCCTACTCATAATTAATTGACCTCCTTTTTAAACTGATATTCTATTTCTTACTTCCTTGGTAATCTTATCGGTAACCTGTGATTTTTGCTTTAAATAGTTGGCTGCCTGCTCTTTTCCCTGGCCAAGCTTCTCATTCTGATAAATATACCAGGTTCCTGATTTATCTATCACCCCTAAATTAGTCGCAATATCAAGAATATTGCGGGTCTGAGCAATACCCTGGTCATGCAAGATTTCAAATTCTGTCTCGCGAAAAGGAGGGGCAACTTTGTTTTTCACCACCCGTGCCCTAACTCGGCTGCCAATTACCGCATCGCCCTGTTTTATTGAGCCAATCCTTCTTAAATCTAAGCGTACTGAAGCATAGAACTTTAAAGCCCTTCCTCCTGGGGTTACCTCAGGATTGCCAAACATTATCCCGATCTTCATGCGGATTTGATTGATAAAAATCACGCAGGTCCGAGATTTGCTAATTGCCGCGGTTAGTTTCCTGAGCGCCTGGGACATTAATCTTGCTTGCAAGCCAATATGAGAATCGCCCATCTCTCCCTCAATCTCTGCCCGGGGGGTAAGCGCAGCCACTGAATCAATAACAATCAGGTCTACGGCGTTTGAGCGTACTAAGGTCTCAGCAATCTCCAAGGCCTGCTCCCCTGTGTCGGGTTGAGAGATAAGTAAATCATCCAGATTCAGGCCAATCTTTTTAGCATAAGTAGAATCAAAGGCATGCTCTGCGTCAATAAACGCAGCAACCCCTTTTCTTTTCTGTACCTCCCCGATTGCACTTAAGGCCACGGTAGTTTTACCCGATGCCTCTGGCCCAAAAACCTCAACTACCCGGCCCCTCGGGAAACCGCCCACCCCTAAAGCTACGTCCAGAGAAAGTGCGCCAGAATGAATTGCCTCTACATCCAAGCGGGTTTGCATGCCCAATTTCATAATTGAGCCCTTACCAAACTGCTTCTCAATTTGGGTTAAAGCTAACTCTAGCGCTTTTTGGCGATGGGATATATCCAAAACTTCTCCCTTCTTTTTATCTTGCGTCATAACTTACCCCCTCTCTTTATCTTAGAAAAATATCTCAAAATTAAATTATACTCTTTATTAAATTACTGTCAAAGGGTTTCTCAAACTTCCTGCTGATTGTCCTAACTCATATCTGCTAAGACAAAATCCTTACATATCCTGCTTAGCCTCACCGAAATAATCTGATTTTTTAATTTAAGGTCTGACTTTATCCTCACCTTTATATAATTATCAGTATAACCTTCCCATAAATTTGAGCAACCAGAGGCGTTTCTCTCAACAACGACTTGACAAACCCGCGAAATGAATCTTTGATAATAAGCAGTGCGTAAATCCTGGCAGATTTTTTGTAAAACTGCTATTCTTGATTTTATCTTGAGCTGCGATACAAATCCTCCCAGATCATATGCCGCGGTACTCAATCTTCTTGAGTAAGGGAAAATATGCACGCCTGAAGGCTTAATCGCTTTAATCATTTCAACTGTATTCTTAAAATTATCTTCTGCTTCACCGGGAAAACCAACCATCACATCAGTAGTTATGGCCACCTCAGGCAAGTATCTTCTTATCAATTCAATGAGCTGTATATACCTGTCTGGTGAATATGCACGATTCATTTTTTTTAGTATTTGCGCATCCCCACTTTGAGCAGGAATATGAAGGTGTCGGCATAACTTATTAGAACTGCTCATCTTATGAAGCAAATCCTCGCTAACATCATTTACCTCGATAGAGCTGAGTCGGATACGAAAATTCGCTGTTATTCCTTCCAGCTCCTCAATTAACCTAGTCAGACTTAATCTTGGAAGTAAATCTTTTCCATAAGCACCCAGACAAATCCCAGAGAGGACAATTTCTGTATACCCATTCCTGATTAAATCAATGGCCTCATTTATAATTTCATTTAGTGGCCGACTGCGTGATTTACCACGCACCAGACGAACTTTACAATAAGAGCATTTATAATTACAGCCGTCCTGGACTTTTAAAAAAACGCGGCTATGGTTCTTAAAATGGGTGATCCCGGAGCTAATTTGGGCTGAATTATCTAATAAAGAAATAATCTTATGCTTATCTTCATTTTTGACAATAAGCTCTAATCCGGGAATAGCAGATATTTTATCTGTATCAAGTTTAGCTAAACAACCAGTCACAATAATTCGTGCGTCAGGATTGTCTCGACGAGCCCGACGCACAAAGTAAAGTGATGAACTATCTGCTCGCTGGGTAACTGTGCAGGTATTAATTACGCACACCTGGACAGGCATGCTATCCTCCAATTCCTGAAAGCCTGCTCTCTGGAATTGCTCCCTAATTTCTTGTGTCTCGTATTGATTGACTTTGCAACCGAGGGTATAAAACTTTACAGTTTTCATCTCGCGGAAATAAACGATTAAGCAGTTATTTTTTAGCCTTGGATTAAAACTTGCCTATTAAGGGGGTTTACCCCGTTAGAAAGTTGCCGCATGAGTTAAGTCTTTCTTTCTAACGCGGTTCATATAACCTAAAAAAGGCAGTCACAGCAATGCACGCCGTATCCAGTCGTAATATCAAGTCGCCTAAGGAAACCGGAATAAATCCGCATGTTTTTGCTTGGGTTAACTCCTGGTGAGTAAAATCTCCCTCCGGTCCAATGAGAAATAATACGCTTCTCGGCAGGGGTTCAGAGAGTAGTTCTCTTAAATTATTTTTCTTCTCCATAAGTGTTGGGATTAGTTTTAAGTCATAAGCGTGCGCACGAGTTAGTATTTGCTTTATTCCTTGTATCGGTTCAATCACCGGAAGGTTATTTCTCCCTGACTGAATACAGGCCTGCTGGGTAATTTTACGCCAGCGCTGGTTGTGTCGCTGTCTCTGATTAGCATCCCAACGCACAATTACCCTTTCAGTAATCATGGGAATAATCCTATCTACGCCCAATTGTGATAGTTTATCCACTAAATCATCAAACCTGCTCTTCTGTTTGGGTAAGGCGCAGGCAATTGCCAAGTTAATTTTCCATTGTAATTTAATATTGATTTTTTCTTTTTTTAGAAGCCTTGCTTCTTTTTTTGATAATTGTTGGATTTGGCAATCATATTGGTTGCCTTTCCCATCAAAAACAAAGATATGGTCATTAATCTTCAGGCGTAAAACATCGCAAAGATAATGAATCTGCGCGCGTTGATTAACCACAATATTCTCTGAGCGTAGGGATTCTTCCGGACAATATATTCTAGCCATAGAGAGTACGAATAATTAATTGTGTGCCGAAAAAGATGATAATAAATCCGCAGATAATCTGAAAGGTGCGATATATTTTAGGCTTGTTAAATAGTACTTTGGGAATTGCCCCTGCTCCCAAGGCTAATAAGAACAAGGGAGAAACGAGAGTACCCAAACCAAAAACCAAACTATAAAAAATACAGTTTTGCCAAGTAAACGAAATCAAACCAATGTAAGAAAGTGCTGCTAATAATGGCGCACAGGGCAATAATCCTAAAATCAGACCCAGGGTAATTGGCTGAATCCCTGACAACCTGCGATTTACCCAATCAGAGGCTATGCCGCAGACCCGATTCCTCTT